>CAXTUQ010000306.1:0-7349 GCA_964247405.1 uncultured Acetobacteraceae bacterium | reverse complement strand
GCCCCTGGCCGCGTAACACACACCAAATCGCCTCCGGGAAACCCGGCGCGGTTCAGACTGCCTGAACAGACCCGCGACAGTCAGACCCTTTCACGTTCTGGTCACAACTCAAAACTCTTGCTGACCCTTTCCGTTCGCTTGGCGCGCCGGCAAGCCCGTAGGGAATGGTCGCGTGCAACATGCTGCCGCACGCAGGATCATGTCCGAGTCAACGGTCAGGGCGTCTGGTATAATACCAGTTGCCATAAGTTGCGACCTGACCGTGCCGGCGTTCGCGGCCCAAGCTGGTCTACGTATCACGCTGAAGGCAGGGGTCAGCTTTTACAGCAACGGGTATAACTCCCCAACTTCTGGACAGTCCCCAAGCAGGTGATCGTCAACGGGCTGAACTGACCGTGGGCACGACGCCACCGCACTCATGACTTCGATCGGTGGCTCTCCTGCCAGGCGATGCGGGCCAGCAAGATTAAGGCCGCCGAGTAGTAGTCCGGCGCCGTCGCGGCGGACGGGAAGCTTGGCGGCACGTCGGGAACGGTGACCGGCGCAAGCGAAAACTCGCCGACCGCCCGCATCCCTGGCGGCGCAGCGTAGGGCGCAACCTCCCCCGTCACCAGGTCCACCCAGGCGGGCGGGTCGGGGAGCTGCTGCGCCCAGTATGCGCGAAACGCCTCATCCACACTCGTTGGAGTCCGCCCAGCCCAGGACAAGTAAAGCGGCACACGGATCGCATCATACGAAAAACGCGGCGGCCACCCGTTCGCCAGTTCCAGCGTTCCGCTTGTACGGGAGACTTGCAGCCAGTCCGGCGGCAGCATCCAGCGGCCGAACCGGCCGTCGCGCATCAAGGCCAACCCATCCGACTGGACAGCCGTCCAGAGCGGGTTCCGCGTATGGGCCGCCAGTTCCTGCAAGGCCGGGAACACGTAATAGGACGGATTGACAACAAAGGCGTCCTGGGTGTCGAACCCCTGCTCGCCGGGCAACAGCAGCGTGCGCGGACCGGCGCGGCGCACCAACAGGCGCAGCACGTCCTGAGCGATTGCCCGCGCCCTGGCCGCGTAGGCGGGGCGCGACCAGCGCCGGGCCGCCCGGAACAGGGCCATGGCGATGAACAGGTCGCCGTCGGTGGCATTGTTCGCGTCCGGCACCGGGTTGGTCTCGCCGGGCACGTAGCGCCAGGAGTGCAGCGCATCCTGGCTGCGGCGCAGGGTGTCGGCCGTCCAATCCAGGATCGCCTGGAACGCCGCCGGGTCGTCGAACGCAACGGCGAACAGCAGTCCCCAGCCTTGTCCCTCGGTATGGGACATGCCGCCGTTGCCCGTGTCCACGACGCGGCCGTCCGGATGCAGGAACCGCGCCTTAAACACGTCCCATTCGGCTGCCGGCGCCGCCCGGGCCGGCCTCGCGAAGCCCGCCAGCGCCGCAAGGACCAGCATGCGGCGGGACGGCGTCAGAACCGGTTCTCAAGCTGGACGCTGACCCGGGTTTCGTTCCAGTTGGCTGCCTTGTCGTACTGCAGCCTGCTGGCCAGCGTCAGCGCGTCGCTGAGCGGGTAATCGAGGTCCACCCGCACCCCGCCCACAAAGCCGTTGCGGGTCTGTGCTAGGTTGCGGGTGGGCAAGGCCGGGTTGCCCCGCGCGGCTGCCTCCACCTGGGCCTGGCGACCGGGGTCGTTCGGAAACAGCGGGCTCGCATCCTCGCGAAAGCTGGCATAGCCGGCCGTGCCGCCGATCCGGTAGCGAAGGTCGCCGAGCTTGCTTCTGTAATACAGCGGAACGTTGAGCGCGACGAAGTTCTGCGGGCTGAAGTAGCCGCCTTGGCCCAGCGCGAAACCGCGCTGGTTGTTGTCGAACGCGAAGTAGATCAAGTCGAGCCCAGTTGTCAGCTCGCCGTCGCGATCCCTGTAGATGGGGTACGAGAAGCCGGCCCCCGCCTCGACCTTCGCGTTGTGCGCGACGTGCTGGCCGTCATAGGCCGCGTAGCCGCCCGCGACGTACACGCCGCCCTCGCCGAGGCTGGACTCCAACTGCACGTGCCCGGCGGTTTGCGTCACGCCGCCCCAAGTCTGCCCGGTCGCTCCATCCTTGGTGCCGGCATAGGACAGCAGGCTGTCCAGCACCGACCGCCGCTCGCCGCGGACACGCAGACGCACCGCGTCCGTCAGCTTTGGCGCGATCTCAACGCCGCCCAGCAGGTTGGTGACCGGGAAGCCGAGGGGGGATGTGCCGATATCCGCGCTGAGCCAGTCGCCCCGTTGGTAGGCCACGTTCAGCCCGGCGCCCGCAGCGGTGCTGGAACTGGGCACCGGCGCGCTCGCTAGCGCATTGGTGCCGAACCGCAGCGGGGCGTCGCCCGTGCTCGACAGCTTGCCGGCGTCCAGGAACACCGGCATGACCCGCGCCGTCACTCGTCCGCCGAGCTTGCCCGCGGGAAGGCTGGCCTGCGCCGCCGCCGACAGTTCCTGCAGCTGGTCCAGTCCCGCCGTTCCCGACCGGACGCGCACGCTGGCGCTGCCGAGCGCCCGAGGCGCCGTGTCATTGCGCACCAGCGTCAACTGCTCGGCGATCTCCCGCGACACGGGATCGCCGGGACGGACCGCCAAGCCGGCAGGCGCCGTCCCGGTGCTGGCGGACTGAAAGGGGTTCGCGAGGCCGCGGGCGGAGGCCACCATGGTCGGTGCGGCGTCCCCCAGCTCCTCCCGCCGCTGGACCGCCGCAAGCTCCAGCAGGGTTTGCGCCTGGGCGTTGCTGCCGAACGCGCGGGCCACCCGGGCCGACAGCAAGGTGGCGCGGCTATCGGTGGGCGCCATTGCCCGCCCCTCGGCGGCCAGCCTTTCGGCTTGGCGGCGGTCCCCTGCCGCGACCGCCGCGTCCACGGCGCCGCGCCGCGCGACCCAGTTGCGGGGATCGCGGGCCAGCACGGCGCCAGCGATGCGCATGGCCTCCGTCGGTTGCCGCGCGCCCTGGTACAAGCGCGCGAGCGCCAGCTCGGCATCCGGACCCGCGCCGCTGGCCAGGGCGGGGCGCAGGCGCTCAAATGCAGCCGCCTGGTCCCCGGCCTCGTTCAGCCGATCGGACGCGCGCACGGCGCTGCCGGTCTGCAGCGCAGCCAAGTCGCGGCGCTGCGCGGCGGTCAAGGCGGCCTGGTCCACCTGGGCCGCGATCGCAGCGCTTTCCGCTTCCTGGCCGACCGACAGCAACGCGCCCGCAATCGCCAGGCGGGCGGGCGCCGCCCGGTTGGTCACGCCGGCCACGCGCGCCGCATCGACCGCGCCAGCCTCGTCTCCAGCATCGCCCAGGGCACGGACCACGTCGGCGGCGGTCCCGCCGGAGGGATCGGGCTGGCTGGCCAACGCCAGGAGGCGCTGCCGCGCCTCGGCCGGTGCAGTCGGCAGCAGGGCTGCTGCCCGACTCACCTCGGCCTGGGCGCGCACCCGCGCACCGAGCCGGGCCATGTCCGGTGTCCTGTGCTGCGGCGGGATGCGGGCCAGGAACGCCTCCGCATCTGCCGGCCGCCCGCTTTCCTGCGCCAGCAGGGCGGCGGCATAGGCGCTGTCGGCAGACAGGCTGCGCGCCGCCAACTCTTCGACCAAGGCGCGCCCTTCGGCATCCCGGCCCTGCCGCCGCAGCGCGCGCGCCAGGTCGAGACGGGTCCATGGGTCGTTCGGCGCCAGCCCGACGGCGTTCTGCAGCAGCGCGGCCTGCGTCGCCGGGTCGGCGGCGCGAGAAGCTTCGACCCGCAATTGGGCCGCCTCCGCGCCCACCGGCGCGCCGCGGTCGACAAGCTGGGGCCGCGGCTCCGAAACCTCGGCCGGTCGCCCTTGCGCGCGCAGCGCCTGGTTCAGCCCGCTGCCGGCCGGCGTAAAGCCGGGCCGGCGTGCGAGAGCCGCGCGGAAGTGCCGCTCGGCCTCCGCGAACTCGCCCTGGCGGAGCGTCACCTCGCCCAGCAAGCTTTCGGCGTCGGTGGCGTCCTCGACATCGCGCTTCGCGGCCCGGCGCAGGACCGCGTCGGCGCCCGCGGCGTCGCCCCGGCGAACCAGGGTGCGCGCTTCCGCCAGCTCCAGAGTGTAGCTGGCTCCGTCCAGTGCGCGGTGCCATTGCCCGGCGCGTGCCGGGTCCGCGGCGACGGCGCGTTCCAAAAGGCTTCGGGCCTCGGCCGGCCGGTTCTCCCGGAGGCGCACGATGCCCAATCCGCCCAGCGCATCCGCATCCCCGGGGTTCAATGCCAGCGCCGCCTCGAACCGCTGCCCGCTGGACCGCAGCGCGCCGACGTCAAGCTCGGCGAAGCCGTGGCGGCGCAGGTCGTCGCCGGGTCCAGCTGGCGCGGTGGCCGGCAGGGCGCGGGCGGCCTCAAGCCGGCGCTTGATGTCGGTGTCGTCGGGATAGCGGCGCAGGAAGGTCTCAAGCTGCGGCACGGCGGCGGGATCGCTTCCGTAGAAGCCGAGCGCCTCCTTCCATGCCCGCTGCACCTCCGGCGCGGCGTTGGGCCGTCCGGCCAGCTCCGAAAGGCGGCGCAGCCCGTCGGCGCGGGTCGCCGGCTCAAAGGTCAGCGCCTGCGCATGGGCCAGCAGGGTTCGGTCGTCAGCGTTGGGCGCGGCGGCGAGCCGCGACAAGCCGCTTTGGCCCGCTTCGCGCCCTTCCGGCGTCGCGGCCAGCGTCTGGTAATACTCCCGCGCATAGGCCGGCGGCGGGTTGCCAGGGCCGAAGGCGGCACGATACCGAGCAGCGGCATCCTCGCTTCGGCCTTCCCGCGCCAGGCGCCGTGCGTCTTCCACCGCCGCGTGGTCAACCGTGGCGCCGCGCAGCTCGGCGTCCACCGCACCCTGCTGATCCAGGGTTCCGCCCGCCGCGCGCAGCCGGGCCGCATAGGCGGTGGCGGCCCCCGAGTTGCCACGCGACGCCTCGATCCGCGCGGCCAGCGCCAAGGCGTCGGCGTTTTGCGGCTCGGCCGACAAAGCGCGCTCCGCAGACGACATCGCAAGCTCCGGCCGTCCTTGGTCCAGCCAGCGCTGTCCCTGGCGCACCAGCAGCGACACGGCTGGGCTGGGCGCGGCGGCAGGCGAGGCTGCAGCCGCCAAGGCCGGCGCGTCCTGCGCCTGCGCGGGCGCCGCGAGGCCCGCCAGCAGTGGAAGAACCGGGAGGAGTCTCATGGCTTGGGCGTCCGTCCACGCAGGCGCAGCGCCGCGCGGCGGCGCAGGTTCCAGAACAGCGGCATGCCGACCAGACCGGTGCAGCCCAGCAGCAGCAAGCCGGCCCGTTCCGGCCGGTTCGACAGCCATCGCTGCGGCCACATCCAGGGCGGCAGGTCGCCGACATCGTAGCCCACCGCCGTGCGGAACGCGGACACCTGGTTGCCTTGCAGCAGCGTGATGTCGCCCTGGATACGGGCGGAGCCGCCGGGCTCCTCGAGGGCGGCAACCGCGGCGGCGACCGCGGCGGGCGTCATGCCGGTCACGACGACGGTTGATTTGCCGGCGCTGAACGCGTTCTCCATTCCGATGATCGCCCCCAGCCCGTCGCCGCTGCCGTCCAGCGCCGCCGTGGCCCGGGTGCGCTCCGCCCGGCTCGGCGCGTCCCAGAAAAGCGCGCGGATGTCCTGCAGCGGGTCCGGCAAGCGGAGCGTCAGTTTGCCCTCCGCCACCTGCAGCGGCCCGTCCTTCAGAAGCGCGGGCAAGGCCGGCAAGCGGTCCAGCGCCCCCAGGACCAGCAGGTCGCGCCCGGCCGTCGCCTGCACGCCGCCCGAGGTCACGACCTGCAGCCCGGTCGCGGGCACGCCGGTGACGGCGGACAGATGGCCGACCAAGTCGAGGAACGCGGACGTTTCCAAGGCCGAGGGCCGGTCCGGCAGCAGGGCCGCCGTGTCCGACAGGTCCGCCACGCGGGTGAACGGGAAGCCGGCGCTGGCGAAGTAGCCAAGGTTGGGCATCCGGGCGTAGCGGCGCGCATGGCTGATGTCGACCGTGCTGTCCGGGTCGATGCTGGCGCGGATGTCGCCGGGCACCGCCACGCACTCGCCACGCGACAGCGGCTGCATGTCGAACCGCATCTGCAGCTCGCCCTGCCCCAGCAGAAGGTATGGCGGAAGGCTGACGTGGCCCACCTGCGCGTCGCTGTTCAGGCCCGTTTGGCGCAGCAGCCATTCCACCGGCCACCAGTGCTCCTGGCCCAGCGGGAACGACCGAAGATAGGTGTCGGACAACGACACGTCCAGGCGCGACGCCGCGACATCCACCACCGGACCCGGCGGCGCGCGGTAATGAACCTCGACCGGCAGGCCACCGTTGCGCCAGGTGTAAAGGTCCGGCGCGGTCCGCAGCGGCATCCGGATCGTTGCAGGCGCGTAGCCGAACGCCTGCAGCTCGGACCGGTCCACCAGGCTGCCGATCCGGACGGGCTGGTCCGGTGCCAGCCAGCGCGGCGCGACGTAGGGCGCGCGGGGCGCGGGCTGCGACGCCTGCACCAGCGCGGTTTCCCCGGATAGGCCGCCGCGCCCGGCCGCCAGCGCCAAGGCCGCAGTGGCTGCTTCCGCCTCCGTCCGGCCCGCGATCAGGAGGACGCTGCCGAATGGGTCGGTGGGATGGGGCAGCACCGCAAGGGTCGGCCCCTCGATCCGCGGCAAGGTGACGCCGGGCGCGCCGTCCGCCCCCACCGCGAACATGACGGCGTTGCCCCGCGCGGGAAGCGTCCGCGCGACCGGGAACGAGGCGCCCCGGTAGTCCGCCAGCACCGCGAACCAGGACGCCGCGACCGCGGCGGCGCGCAGCCCAGCCGGCCCGGTGCCGTCCGCCAGCACGAAGGGCAGCGACAGCGCCGTGCGCAGGACGCGCTTGTCGAAGAACGGTTCCGGCAAGCGGGACAGGTCGCGCTGCTGCTGCAATTTTTCGATGCGCAGCGTCAACGTTGACAGGTCCGACACCGTCGCCCACAGCAGGCCGGACAAGGGATCGTTGCAATCCACCGCGTAGCGCCCGGCAAAGCGGAAGTTCAGCCGGTTCACCTCGGTGAAGAACAATGGGTCGAGGTCGAACTCAACGGGGCCGAAACCCGGGCGTGCCGGGTCCAGCGTGATGACGCCGGCCGCCTGGTCGTTCAACGTCACGGCAATCTGGCTCAAGGACGGGATCAGGGAGGGCGATGCCGCGCCGGACAGGGACAGCTTGGCGCCGGTCACCACCTCGTCCCCGCGCATGCCGAACAGCACGCCTTGCAGGTCCGACACGCCGCGCAACTGCATGGGACCGTTGAGGCCAAGCTCGTGCAGGGTCCACCTGACCTCGCGGGCACTGCCGGGCGGCACGTTCGGCGGGCTGACCGCCGCCGGCGGGGGCGCCCCCTGCGCCTGCGCGGGCG
>CAXTUQ010000305.1:0-7388 GCA_964247405.1 uncultured Acetobacteraceae bacterium | reverse complement strand
ATTGAGGCGTGCCCGCGGCGGCCTGTTCGAGCGCGCGCACGATTGCGCGCCGGGCTAGGCCGATCTTGAAGCTGTTGCCGCCATAGCCGCGGGCGTCGCGCAGCGCATGTGCCGCGGCCCGTTCGAACAGGCTGCGGTCCGCCGGCTGCCCGCGCAGCATCGCCTCCGCTTCCGGGTCGCGCCAGGGCTTGTGCGCGACGCCGCCGAGCGCGAACCGCGCCTCGCTGATCCGCCCGCCCTCCATCTCCAGCCCGGCGGCAACGGACACGAGCGCGAAGGCGTAGGACGCCCGGTCCCGCAGCTTGAGGTAGGTGTGGTGCGGCGCGAAGCCGCGGGCCGGCAGTTCGACGGCTGTGACGACCTCGCCGGATTGCAGGTTGGTGTCCCGCTCCGGCGCGTCGCCCGGCAGGCGGTGGAACTCCGCGATGGGAATGGCCCGCCCGCCCGCCGGGCCGGACACGTGCACCACGGCCTCCAGCGCCGCCATGGCCACCGCCATGTCGCTGGGATGGGTGGCGATGCAGTGCTCGGACGCGCCGAGGATGGCGTGGATGCGGTTCACGCCGGAGACCGCCGGGCAGCCGGTGCCAGGCTCGCGCTTGTTGCAGGGGGTCGCGGGGTCGTAGAAGTAGTAGCAGCGCGTCCGCTGCAGCAGGTTGCCGCCGGTGGTGGCGGCGTTGCGCAACTGGGCCGTGGCGCCGGCCAGCAGCGTGCTGGACAGCAGGGGATAGCGCCGCTGCACCCGCTCGTCGTACGCCAGCTCCGTGTTGGTGACGAGGGCGCCGATGCGCAGGCCCCCCGCTTCCGTATCCTCGATTTTGCGCAGGCCCGGCAGGCGGCTGATGTCCACCACCCGCGACGGGCGCTCCACGTTGTATTTCAGCAGGTCCACGAGGTTGGTGCCGCCCGCGATGATCCGGGCCGCGGGAGACGCCGCTTCCCGCGACGCTTCCGCCACGTCGGCGGCGCGCACGAAGCTGAAGCGGTTCATCGCGTGCCCTCCAGCACCTGCTGGATCGCGGCGACGATGTTGGGGTAGGCGCCGCAGCGGCAGATGTTGCCGCTCATCTGCTCGCGGATCTCGTCCGGCGTGTGCGCCCGCCCTTCTTCCACCAAGGCCACCGCGGAGATCACCTGCCCCGGCGTGCAGTAGCCGCATTGGTAGGCGTCATGGTCGATGAACGCCTGCTGCATCGGGTGCAGCGCGCCGTCCGGCCCGGCCAGGCCCTCAATGGTGGTCACGCTCGACCCGTCCTTCGTCGCCGCGAGCACCAGGCAGGCGTTCACCCGCTTGCCGTCCAGCAGCACGGAGCACGCGCCGCATTGCCCGTGGTCGCACCCCTTCTTGCTGCCGATCAGGCCAAGGTTCTCCCGCAACAAATCGAGCAGGCTGGTCCAGGGCGCGACATGGAGGCGCCGGGTTTCGCGATTGATGGTGAGTTCGATGGGCAGCGTGTCTGAGGCGATGGAATGGTCGGGCATTGGGGGCGCTCTCCGGGCAAGGCACAAAGCTTCTGGCCTGCCGCCAACGCCGCTCCCACGCCGAAGTGACCCGGCGCGCTGTGCACAAGACCGTCATCGAGCCGTCGGTTGGCTCGGGCGTGCAGCGGTGACGGTGGACAGGCCGCCGCTTTCCACATGCCCCGGCGCGGCGTCGGCACCATGCTTTGCCGCAAAAGGGCCACGGCTTGATCCGCCATGCCCCCGACCTGATCAGCTAGAGTCCGGAGGGGATCACCGGGTGCACGCCGCCGCTTGGCCTCGGCCGGCGGCGTGCAGGGCGTGCGACGGGGGCAAGAACGGGCAGCGGACCGTCGGCTTCGACAACGAGCGAGGGAAGGGCGGCCACATGCACCTGCCCGAAGACGAAGCCGAGTACGAGTGGCGTGGGATCGAGGCGCTCCTGCGCGACTTCCGCGCGGGGGTCGAGAAGCGGAGAGGAAGGCCAGTATTGTGCAGCGCCTGCACATCCACATCGGCGGCGGCTTCGACGCGACGGAGCGGCGCGTGCTCGACGTGGCCGCGCGGCTGGACCGGGGCGAGGCGGCCGAGCCGGAGGAGCGCCTCACCTTCGAGGCCTGGGAGGCGTTCTTCCGGACTGGGATTGCCCCGGTTCCGATACTGCTGGCGAAGTCGCCTGGTCTGCTTCAATAAGCAACTATAATTTATGGCTACATGTCTCTTAGCAAAAAAAATTGCTGTCGTGTGGTTGATGATACTATAAAAGAACAAACAACTGACTTCGCCAGCAGTATCGGTTCGGTGGACGGTTTGTGGGCTTGGGGACCATGGCTTAGTCAGGGCGTCCTTCCCGCCGCGTCGTGGCGGACCCGCCCTACCGGTGGCAGGCGCCGGCCAGCCCGGCGCAAACCGTTCCGGTTTCGCCGGCGCCGCGCATCAGGCGCGCGATCCGCTTGCGCCCATGCCGTTCCCCTTGGGCCCGGAGGCCGGCAGGGACGCGCGCCATGGGGGCAACCGGGACAGGGGGGCAACCGGGAAAAAGGCCTGGTTTGCGCTCATGAGCCGGAAGGCCCGGGCCGCGTCCCGGTTTCCCGGGCAAACCAGGCCGCGGCCTTGAACACGGGGGCGCCAATGCCTGGCTCGTCGGCTCCTACGACGCCAAGACCAACGCGGTGTTTTTTGGCACCAGCAATCCCAGCCCGTGGAACGCCGCCGTCCGCACCACCGGGACCTCCGATTACGGCAAGCTGACGAACCTGTACAGCTCGAGCACGGTCGCCCTGGACCCCGATGCCGGCGCGATCAAATGGGCGATCCAGTCCACCCCGGCGGAAACCTGGGATTACGACGGGGTCAACGAGTTCGTGCTGGCCGACCTCAAGATCAACGGGCAGCCGACGCCGGTGCTGATGAAGGCCGACCGCAACGGCTTCTTCGCCGCCAACCGCGAAACGGGGAAGCTCATCTCAGCGGGGCCGTTCGTTCCGGTAAAATGGGCGAAGAATTACGACATCGCGAATGCGCGGCCGATCGAGGACCTCGCGAAGCGGCCGCGCATGGATTACAAAGCAACGGACATTTGCCCGAGCTGGATGGGCGGCAAGGCCGACGCGGCCTTTGTCTGGGGGCATCCGCCGGCTGGCTCAACAAGACCCAGTTCGGAGACGCGTTCGAGGTGGTCCCGGTCGAGAACGAGGGCATGGCCTGGACCGTCGGGACCGGGCTTGCGCGCGGGCAGGATGCGCTCCGCGGCCAAGTCAACCAAGCCCTCGCCGGCATGGCCCAGACGGTGTCCACGCTTGCGTCCAAGTACGGCCTGCCTCAGGCCCCGGCCCTCGGGCCGGGCGGCGGCGAGCACAAGCCGCCTGCGGACGCCATCGCGAGTTCAAGCGCTGTTGATGGCGCCGCCGGGCACAAGCTGTTCAACGAGAACTGCGCCCATTGCCACGGGCTGGACGCAATTCAGGGAGAGCGGAGGCGCAACCTTCGCCTGCTGCAGCGGCGATACGGCGATGAGGTCCGCGAGGCGTTCATGGCCACCGTCACGCATGGCCGGGTCACCAAGGGGATGCCGAACTGGAGCGGCATCCTGTCCACGGACGAATTCAACGAGATCCTCGCCTTCCTCCTGTCCGTGCAGGAGCAGTGACGGCATCACGGCACGGCAAGCTGGATCAGCGTGGTGTGTTCCATGTCGTCGCCGAACCAGGCGGAGATCGCCGCCTCCCGCCGGCCGACATACCGGGTGATCCCGTCGTCCTGACGCATCGGCAGGTCGTGGCCGGGGATGACCACCGTTCCCGGACGCTGGCGCCAGAGCTGCCAGATCAGCTCGATGGAGCGGGCGCTGATGGCCGGGTCATAGGTCATGTCCGTCGTGCGGGAGACCAGTTCCGCCCGGTTCTTCGCCGCGTCCCCGGTGAAGACCACGTCGTGCTCCTGTCCCCGCAGCACGAAGACCAGGCAACCCGGCGTGTGCCCCGGCGCCAGGTGGGCCGTGATCCCGGGCAGCACCTCCTCCCCGTCCGCGACCGTGACGACGGTGGGCCAGGTCAGCAGCTCCCGCACATACAGCTCCGGCACCGGGGTCTCGCCCCACGGTTCCGCTACCGACCATTCCAGCTCGACCGCGCCGATCGCGATCCGCGCATGGCCGAACAGCGTCCAGTTCACCGAATGGTCGAAATGCGAGTGGGTCAGGATCACGTCCGTCACGTCCCCCGGTGACAAGCCCCGGGATTTCAGGTGCGCGATCAGCGGCCCGCGTATGCCGAACGCGCCGATGTCCACCAGCGCGACCCGGCCATGGCCGCGCAGCAGCACGATGCTGCTCCAGCCCAGGCCGCCATGGCAGACGGTTTTGCCCGGAAAGCCCTGGACCAGGATGTCGACCGTGTAGCCGCCCGCCTGCATTGCGTCCTGCATGGACTGTCCTCCGTTTCTCCCCGCACGCTAGGTGTTTGGTCCCGGGATGAGGTGATGCGGGTTGATCTTGAACACGGTTGGGTTTGCTTTCCAAGCGTCGCAGATGGCCTGGAAGGGTGTGCGCCATCGGAGCGCTTTGCGGTGCCTGGCGAAGTTGTGGGCTGACAGGAAGGCCAGGACGTGGGTGCGGAGGCTGTCGGCTGTCTCGCTCGTAGTGGAACGCCTTGGTGGTTGCATCCTTGACGGTGCGGTTCATGCGCTCGGCCTGGCCGTTGGTCCAAGGATGGCAGGGCTTGGTGAGCCTGTGTTCGAGGCGGTGCTCGTCGCACACGCGGTCGAACGGGTGGCGCATGGTGTCCCACTTGGCCGAAGCGTTCTTGGTGAACGCGACGCCGTTGTCGGTGAGCACGCGACGGATCTGGTAGGGAAACGCCTGGACGACGCCTCGCATGAACGCGGCACCTGTCGCCCTCTCGGCGGTGGCGTGGAATTCGACAGAGGTGAGCTTGGACACGCGGTTGATGGCGAGGAGCATGTGCAGCTTGCCCTCGGCGGAGCGCAACTCGCAACTGTCCGCATGGACATAGCCGATTTCGGTTTCTTTGAAGCGTTGTTGTTTGGACGCGCCGTCCTCGGCTTTAGGCAATCGGGAGATGCCATGGCGCTGGAGGCAGCGATGGAGCGCGCTGCGGGTGAGGGTGGGAATGCTGTTGCGCAGGCAGCCGAGCACGTCATCGAGCGGCAGCAGGGTTCGCGTGCGGAACTCGACGACGATGGCCTCCTCGGCCTCGGTCAGCACGGTGCTGCGTGGCTTGGGTCCCAGGGATGCGTCGGCGGTGGCGGGCCGCTTGGGCCATTTCAGGACGGTCTTGGGGTTGAGGCCGTATTGGGCGGCGAGGGCGCGGGACGGCGCTTGCGCCGCTTGGAGTTCGGCTCGAACTCGCGGCGTTGTGCGGGCTGAACCGTGAAGACCTGCTGCCATAGCGCACCCTCCCCCTGATGGGTCAGGGCTGAGCTTGCACCATCACACTCCGGGACTGAACACCAAGACCGGTCGCCTTTTAGGGCTACGGGATGCTCGGATTTCGTTCTGAGCCTAGAATGGGAAGCGAAGGCCGCTTGCTTGGCGCGGGCGCGGCATGATTCGCTGGCGCGCGGCGTCGGAAAGCGAGCGGGCCGCGATGAACTGGTCACTTGGGCAATTCGGCGATGCGCGTCTCGACAAAGGGGGCTGCGCCCATCGGACGCATGGTGCCGCGTAAGGCCGTCTGCCTGCGTCAGCTTGGCGGCGGCCGGGGCGGCGAATTGCAGGCTGGCCGGTTCTTGGCCAATCCAAAGGTGACGGCGGCGAGGATCATCGCGGGCTGGGGCGGGCAGACCGGCCCAGCGGTGGCCGGCCGCCCTGTGCCGGCCAGGACAGCACGGCGGTGGGTTTTGCCACCGGTGGCGAGGTCCGGGGCGCCACGGGGGGCACGACCCGCCGCGGCTTGGGACCGCTGAACGAGGGCACCGCGCATGGGCTGCTGGCGCCTGTCATGCTGGCGGCGGACGCGGACCACCGCGCCTGCCTGGGTCTGGGGGAAGGCGCGGTGTGGAACCGCACGAGGATTTCAGGCTCTCCGGATGCACGTCCCACTTCATGCCGTCGGCAGACGCCGAGTTGCCGCTGTCCCAGTAGCGGTGCAGGCCGACCTGGGCATAGGCGTCGATCACGCCGGTGATCGCGCCATCCAGGCTCGCCTCGGTGACGTGGCACTGGTTGGCGAAGGCGGCATGGCGGCGGTCCAGCCCCTTGAGGGACCGCGCCGCCTGGCTCGGCCCCAACCCGCAGCCGTAGCAGAACGTGGTGGCGAGGTAGCGCTCGCGCGGGCGGTCGAGCTTGGTCTCCAGCCCGGACACCGGGCCGAAGTGCCGGGTCCAACCCAGCCAGTGCTCGGTGTCGACAAGGGCTGCCAAGACGCCGACCGGCACCAAACGCGCCTTCAGCAAGCGTTCCAGGAAGGCCGTGCCGTCTACGGCGCCATCGCTCTTCGAGACCCGGACGTAGCCGATGAGCATGGACGCAGGTCCACCAGAAAAGAAGCTGGGCAGGGCGCAAGCTGGCGTCCATAAGCGCAATGGCTTGTCTGGCACTTTTGCAGACGCAAAAGGCTGGTTTTGGCCATCAAAGAAAACCGACCGTTCTCCTTGTTGCAAAGAACTCCTCGGCCTGCCGGCATGCGCAGCTGCCGCCGGAGTGCGCGGTGAGATGACAGGCGCAGAAGGGGCGGCAGCTTCGGGATCACTGCGCGACCGGCTCGGTCAGCTTCAGCGTGGCGCCGAGTAGGGTGACAACCAAGGCCGTCAGCGCGAACGGCAGCAAGGCCAACGCCGGCAGGCCGCTCATGCCCCACAACCGGCCGGCCAGCCAGCAGCGCCGCTGCCATGGCGAACCCATAGCTGACGGTGAACATGGCCGCGGACGGGCGCGGCACGTCCGCCGCGCCGCCCAGCAAGGACGGCAACGCCAGGGACAGGGTCAGCAGCACCCCGCCTGCGAAGCCCGCCAAAGCCGCCTAGGCCACTGCGGCGGGGCCGGGCATCAGGACGATGCCGAGCACTCCTGTCACCAGCAGGACACCGGTGCCGCCGTAGGCCGCCGGCTTGCGCATCAGCCGTCCGGCCGTCGCCAGCATCAGCAAGGAAGCCGGGATCTGCGCAACCAAGGCCGGGCGCGCCCAACCAGCCCGCCAGGAAGCCGTTCAGCCCGAAGTAGGTGGCGTTCACGCCGCCCAGCGTCAGGCCCAGCCGCCACACGCGCCGGTCCCGCCATTCCGGCCACCAGCTTGCCGCCGGCGTGCCCGTCCCGTGCGGCCGCCGGCCCAGCAGAACCACAAGCAACGCCGCCGCGAGAACCGGCACGGCCCAAACCACAAGCGAGGCACGCCAGCCGCCGCCGACCACCGGGAGCACCGGCTGTGGAACCCAGGCGGTGCGGCTTCGCTGCCCGGTGTCAGCTAAAG
>CAXTUQ010000304.1:0-7393 GCA_964247405.1 uncultured Acetobacteraceae bacterium | reverse complement strand
CTCTGCGCTGCGCGGGCCCGGCGAGGCCGGGCTTGGCGACTTCGGCGCGCTGCTGGTCGTGAGCGGCCCCGCCGCCGCGCGCGGCGGCGCCGGGGTCGCCATCAGCCCGGTCCATGCGCAGTTCTCCGCCGATCCCGACCGCTTCAGCCCCTACTCGCCGTCGAGCCGCATGTTGCTGAACGTGCTGCATACCCGGCTCGACGTGCCGCCGGACGATGAAACCCGGCGGCTTGAGGCGGCCGATTTCGTCGATTGGCCCGCCGCCGGGCGTAAGCGCCTCCTTGCCCTCCGCGCCATGTTCGACGCCGCGACTCCCGCAATGCAGGACGAGTTGGCGGCCTACCGCGCGGAACAGGGTGACACGCTGGAAACGCACGCCCGGTTCGAGGCGCTGCACGCCTATCATTTCGAAATCGACCCGACGTGGTGGCATTGGCGCGACTGGCCCGAGCAGTATCGCGATCCCAGCAACCCGGCCGTCGCCGAGTTCGCTGAGGCCCACGCAACAGAAGTCGCCTTCCACGCCTTCATGCAGTGGCAGGCCAATCTCAGCATGGCGGCGGCGCAGCAGGCGGCGCGCGATGCCGGCATGTCGATCGGCTTGGTGGCCGACCTTGCCGTGGGGGCCGACTCGGGCGGCAGCCATTGCTGGAGCCGGCAGGCGGAAACCTTGCTGGGCCTCTCGGTCGGGGCGCCGCCAGACCTGCTCAGCCCGCAAGGCCAGAAATGGGGCCTGGCAGCGTTCTCTCCGCGCGGCCTCGTGCTGAACGGCTTCGGCGCCTACCTGGAGATGCTGCGCAGCACGATGCGTCATGCCGGCGGGGTCCGCATCGATCACGCCCTGGGCCTGGCCCGGCTTTGGGTGGTGCCGGACGGCGGCTCGGCGGCGGACGGCGCCTACATTTCCTTTCCCATCGATGACATGCTGCGGCTCATCGCGCTCGAATCACATCGCCACCGTGCCATCGTCCTGGCGGAAGACCTTGGCACTATTCCGGACGGGTTCCAGAACCGGCTTGAGCAGGCCGGCATGCTCGGCATGCGCGTCCTGTGGTTCGAGAAGCACCACGACCGTTTCACCTCGCCGCGCACCTGGACCAAAGGCGCCACGGCGATGACCAGCACGCACGACTTGCCGACCGTCGCGGGCTGGTGGGCGGGGCGTGACCTCGAATGGCGGGGCCGGCTGGGGCTGCTGGGCGACGAGGCGAACCAGCAGCATGAGCAGCACCTCCGTGCACGCGACCGTTCGGCGCTGTGGGACACCATGCTCGACAGCGGCGCGGCGCAAGCGGACTTGCCGGCCCCCGACCAGTCGGACCGGATCGCCGACGCTGCCGCACGCCACATCGGCGGCGCCGCTTGCGACTTGGCGGTGCTGCCCATCGAGGACGCCCTGGCACTTCCCGAGCAGCCGAACCTGCCAGGCACGCTCGACGAACACCCCAACTGGCGCCGCCGCCTTCCCGGCCCAGCGGCCGCTTTGCTCGACACCCCTGCGGTGACTGCCCGGCTTGCTGGGCTAGCCGATGCCAGAAAGCCCAAATGAAGCCTCTCTCCGCCACCGCCCGCCTGCAATTCCACCGCGACTTCACCCTGGATCACGCGACGGCCCTGGTGCCGTACTATGCCCGGCTCGGCATCAGCCACCTGTATGCGTCCCCGCTGCTGACGGCGCGCGCCGGATCGACCCACGGCTACGACATCGTGGACCACAACACGATCAACCCGGAACTCGGCGGGGAAGAAGCGCTGCGCCGCCTTGTCGCGGAACTTCGCGCGCATGAGATGGGGCTGATCCTCGACATCGTGCCGAACCACATGGGCGTCGGCGGCAACGACAACGGCTGGTGGCTCGACGTGCTGGAATGGGGCCGGGCCAGCCCCTATGCCGAGTACTTCGACATCGACTGGGACCCGCCGGACCCGTCACTGCGTGGCCGCATGTTGGCGCCGTTCCTTGGCAGTTCCTATGGCGAGTGCCTGGAACGCGGCGAGTTGGTTCTGCGCTTCGACGACCGCGACGGCCGTCTGTTCGTCGGCTACTACGACCACCGCTTCCCGATCAGCCCGCGCGACTATGCGGCGGTCTTGCTGACCGAAGGTGGCCCGCTGGAGCCGGCGGCACGGGCCTTTGCGGACCTCGGCACCGGCAGCCGGGAGGCCACCCGAAAGCAGGCCGAAGCCGCCCGGCACGAGTTGCTGGAGCCGGTGTACCGCGCGGGGATCGAGGAATGCCTGCGGTCCTACGCGATCGACGCCCCCGGCGGGCTGGACCGCCTGCATCGTCTGCTGGAGCGTCAGCACTACCGCCTGGCCTGGTGGCGGGCGGCGGCGGACGAGATCAACTGGCGCCGGTTCTTCGACGTGAACGGCCTGGCCGGCGTGCGGGTCGAGCAGCCGGAGGTGTTCGAGGCGACGCACCGCACCGTGTTCCGCCTGTATGCCGAGGGCCTGATCGACGGCGTCCGCATCGACCACGTCGATGGCCTGGCCAGCCCGCGCGACTACTGCCGCAAGCTGCGCCGCCGCTTGCAAACGGTTGCTTTGTCCCGCCCGGCCGAACTCCGGGACGAGCCTGTGGTGCTGTGGATCGAGAAAATCCTCGCGCCTCACGAACGCCTGGCCAGTGACTGGCTGACGGACGGGACCACCGGCTACGACTTCATGAACGACGCCGCCGCGGTCCTGCACGATCCGGCCGGGGAGGAGCCGCTGACGGCGCTGTGGACCGGCTTGACCGGGCGGCCCGGCGCGTTCGACGACGAAGCGATGCCCGCGCGCCGCCAGATCCTGCGGGAAAACCTGAGCAGCGAGCTGTTCAACGCCGCATCGGCGCTGCACCGCGTCGCCCGGCGCAACCTGACGACCCGGGACTATACGCTGACCGCCATCCGCAACACGCTGACGGAGCTGCTGGTGCATTTCCACGTGTACCGCATCTACGCCGGCCCGGGCGGCATCACGCCGACGGACCAGCGCGTCATGGACTGGGCCATGGCCGGGGCGCGCCGCACGGTGCGGGTCGCCGACCGGCCCTTGCTGGAATTGGTGGGCGAATGGCTGTCCGGCACCGGCCTGCGCGGCGTGCCGGCCGGGACGCAGCGCCAGGAACGGCTGCGGGCGATGGTGAAGTTTCAGCAGCTTTCCGCCCCGACCGCGGCGAAATCGGTCGAGGACACGACGTTCTACCGCTACGGCCGCTTGCTGTCCCGCAACGAGGTGGGCAGCGAGCCGTCGCAATGGTGTCTCAGCCCCGCGGCGTTCCATGCGGCCAACAAGGACCGGCAGAAGCGTTTCCCCCTTGCCCTGCTGGCCACCGCCACGCACGACCACAAGCGCGGCGAGGACACCCGCGCCCGGCTGGCTGTGCTCAGCGAAATCCCGGCCGAGTGGGAAGCGGCGCTGCAGCGGTGGACACGGCTCAACGCCCCGCTCAAGCGCGACCTCGACGGCCCGGCGCCGGACGCTGCCGATGAGATCATGCTTTACCAGACCCTGGTCGCCGCCTGGCCGCTCGACTTGGCGCCGGACGACGCGGAGGGCTTGGCCCAGTTCGAGGGGCGGGTGGCCGGCTGGCAGGAAAAGGCGCTGCGCGAGGCGAAGCGCCGCACGAGTTGGACTGTGCCGGACACCGACTATGAGGGGGCGTGCCGCAGCTTCCTGGCGGGCCTGCTCGACGCGGGGCGCAGCGTGAACATGGCCGGCGAACTCGCGAGCTTCGCCGGCCGCATTGCCCCCTCGGGCGCGATCAACAGCCTGACGCAGACGTTGCTGCGGCTCACCAGCCCGGGCATCCCGGACCTGTATCAAGGGACCGAGTTCTGGGACTTCAGCTTGGTCGATCCCGACAACCGCCGCCCGGTCGATTTCGCGTCGCGGCAGGCAGCCCTGGAGGCGGCGGAAGCACCAGCCCTGCTGCTGCCGTCCTGGCGCGACGGCCGGGTGAAGCAGGCCATCATCGCCCGCACGCTTGCGCTGCGCGCCCGGGCGCCTGGGCTGTTCACCCAGGGCAGCTACATCCCGCTGCGCTTGGACGGGCCGTATGCCGACCATGCGCTGGCGTTTGCCCGCGTGCACGAGGGCCGTTCGGCCATCGTGATCGGCACCCGGCTGCCGATGACCGTTGACCCGCCGGCCGACAAGCCGCTCGTCCATGCTGGTAATTGGCGTGAAACTGCTGTTTTATTGCCACGCAGCCTAGTGGACCGGAGGCTTGTGCATATTTTAGACGGAGAGGTGGAAAGCATGAGCACAACGCGCCTGTCCCTGGCCGGCATCTTAAGCCGGCTGCCAGTAGCTTTGATGGAGCTAAGGTGAACCGCCTCGTTGTCGTCAGCAACCGCGTCCCCACGCCGGCGGCGGCGGGTGCGCAGGCCGGCGGCCTCGCCGTCGCGCTCGAAGCCTTGATGGAGCGGCGAGGCGGCGTCTGGTTCGGCTGGAGCGGCAACATCTCCGACGCGCCCGGGCCGGTCCGCATGGCTGAGTCGGGCCGCGTCAAATACGCGACCGTCGATCTCACGGCCGAAGAGCACGAACGCTACTACAACGAGTTTTCCAACAGCACGCTCTGGCCGCTTCTGCACTCCATGCCAGAACTGATGACGTTCGACCGGCGCAATGCGCAGATTTACCGTCAGGTGAACGAGCGGTTGGCGGACGCGCTGCAGCCCATGCTGCGGGCGGACGACCTTATTTGGATTCATGACTACCACCTGATGGGGATGCCCCAGGCGCTGCGCTCCCGCGGCGTGCGGGCGCCTATCGGCTTCTTCCTTCATATTCCTTTTCCGTCCGCCGATATGCTGGCCAGCGTGCCAGAGGCCGGTGCGCTGCTCCGGGACCTACTCGCGGCGGACCTGCTCGGGTTTCAAACCGCGAACGATGTCGAGAACTTTGCCGAGGTTGCCTGCCGCATCGGCGACGCGTTGCGGATGCCGAACGGCTGGCTGAACGTTGGCGGGCGGCGGGTTCGCCTGGGCGTGTTCCCGGTTGAGATCGAGGCGCAGGATTTCGCCGCAATCGCCGAGGATGCCTGGCGCGCGGCGCCGACGGAACGGTTGCGCCGGAGTTTAGGCGGCAGCCTGGGCGGCCAGCGTCTGGTTCTCGGGGTTGACCGCATGGACCCGACCAAGGGCCTGCTGCAGCGGATCGCCGGATATCGGCGCTTGCTGGAAACACGGCCTGAGTTGCGGCGCCGGGTCACGTTCCTGCAGATTGCCGCCGAATCGCGCAAGGACGTGATTGCCTACCAAGATCTGCGCAGCGCCATCGAGCGTGAGGCCGGCAGTGTCAACAGCGAGTTCAGCGAACCCGACTGGATGCCGCTTCGCCTCGTGGCCCGCGCCGGCGCCCGCAGCACAGTCGCCGGCTATATGCGGGAAGCGCGGGTTGGCCTAGTGACGCCTTTGCGGGACGGGATGAACTTGGTTGCCAAGGAATACATCGCCGCCCAGGACCCGCAGGACCCCGGCGTGCTGGTCTTGTCCCGCTTTGCGGGCGCCGCGAGGCAGCTTGGCTCCGCGCTGATTGTTAATCCGCATGACGCCGATGAGGTCGCGGACGCTTTGGACACCGCACTGAACATGAGCCTTGCGGATCGCCAAGCACGGTGGCGGGAAAGCTGGGCAGCGATCCAGGGTACTTCTGCACTGGCTTGGGGGCGTTCCTTCGTCGGCGCATTGCTGCGGACTGCCGCTGCGCCCTCCAGCAATGCCCGCGGCGTTCCTGCCGGCCATCCCGGCGAGGACAGCATTCTGGCGATTGCCGACCCACTGGGAATGCTCACGCGACCGCTGGGCGGCAGGGACATCGACCTGGGCGACGGGCCATCGAGTTTGCATCCACGGCGCATGTCGTGATTTTCTTATAATTTTTCGTAATGCACACGTTAATATGACTTCCATTTCGGTAAGACATCGTTACAGTGTGTCTCTCGGAAATGGGGGTTGCAGATGTCAGAGGTATTGAAAACGCCCGCGCAGGTGTCTGCGGCAGTTCGCGAACTTGACGGCCTGGCCAATCTTCTCGGTTTACCGAATCAGGAACGTTGCGGCATCCTTGGCCTTACTGGGTCGGCCTATCGGCTTTGGTACACCGGGGCCATGCGGGCAGAACTCTTGATCACTGCGGAGTTGGTGCGCCGTTTGGGCTACGCATTGCCGCTTATGCGGCGCATGGCAGGGCATACCTCAGCCGGCGCCATGGCGCGCAGTCAGCGACCGCGCGCCATACGGGACGAAAAGCTGGCCTGATCAGGCTGCGGTAAGGACGATCCGACCGGTCACTTGTCCGTCACGCAGCCGATGCAGGGCTGTATTCGCGCTGGACTGTGGAAGCGGAGTGATCGGCAAGGGCGTGATGCCGCCATTCTGCGCCAACGCCACAAGTTCCCGCAACTCTTTCGGGTTGCCGACATAGCTCCCCTGGATTGTCAGCGCACGCATCGCCATCAACGGCAATGGCAACCTTATTTCTCCGCCGAACAGGCCGACCTGGATCAGCTTGCCGCCTTTTCGCAGGACCTGGAACGCGAACGCCGCCGTCGCCGTGCCGTTCACCAGGTCGATGATCGCCATGACCGGTCGCCCGCCGCAGGCGTCGAGGATACGTTCTGGCGTGCCCGGCGTGCTCGCGTCCACCACCGCCGTGGTACCCGCGGCCGTCGCTGCTTTCAGCTTCTCCGCGCTGAGATCCACCGCTACGATTGCCTTGTGGCCCAGGGCCTTCAAGATCTCGATGGCGTTTAGGCCCAGCCCGCCGGCACCGATCAAGACGATTGGCTCGTTCGGCGGCATCGGCAGCACCTTGCGCACGGCGGAGTACACCGTGACGCCGGAGCAGGCGTAGGTCGCTGCAACCGCCGGGTCGAGCGTGCCGGGGTCGATCAGATGGCGCGGATGCGGCGCCACGACGTGCGTGCCGTAGCCGCCGTTCTGGTAAACGCCCAGGCTGCGGCTGGCGACGGTGCACATGTTGTCCTCCTCCGCCAGGCAGCGGTCGCATTGGCCGCAGCCCAGCCAGGGGAACACGATCCGCACGTCGCCCACGGCCGCGCCGGCCGCATCGGGCCCGAGCTTCGCGACCCGCCCGACGATCTCATGCCCCATCGCCAGCGGCAGCACCACGCCACGGTCCTTGAGCGACATCTGCTTGCCGCCGCCCAGGTCGTAATGGCCTTCCCAGATGTGCAGGTCGGAGTGGCACACCCCGCAATGCGTGACTTCCAGCAGGACCTCGGTGCCTTGCGGCTCCGGCGTCGGCAGCTCCAGCTCCTGCAGGTCCGCCCCGTTCTTAACCACCGCCCATGCGCGCATCGTCGCCTCCCGTTTGCTTAGGGGCGCATCGGACCCCCGCGGCGTCCCGTGGTCAAGCCGGGTCGCGCAGCCGATGC
>CAXTUQ010000303.1:0-7436 GCA_964247405.1 uncultured Acetobacteraceae bacterium | reverse complement strand
AAAGCGGGAGTAGCTGACCGGCTCGCGCGAGGAGCTTTTGTCATGGCGGCATCCGGCCTGGTCAACCTTTCGGGCCTGATCGACGACGCCAAGTGCTCCGCCTTTGTGCGCCAGCACCGTTGGCCGGGCGGTGTGTGCTGTGCCATATGTAACAGCAGCGCCGTCACCCGGGACGGATGCGATGACACGCAGCCGGCTCGGCAGCGTTACCGGTGCAAGGCGTGCGCGCCCCGCTTCGACGACCTCACCAGCACCGTGCTGGCCGGGCATCACCAGCCGTTGCGGGTGTGGGTGCTGTGCCTCTACCTCATGGGCCTGAACCTCTCGAACCGGCAGATTGCAGGTGAACTGGGCTTGGCCGTCTCGGACGTGCAGGCCATGACGGAGCAACTGCGCGCCGGCTTGGTCGCCAAAGTGCCGGCGATGGGATTGCAGGGCGAGGTGGAGATCGACGAGGTCTACGTGGCGGCCGGGCACAAGGGCCAACCGACGGCTGTTGCCAAAAGGGGCGGCTCGGGCGCTGCCGCAAGTTGGCAGGCGCGCCGGGCCGCGGCACGCTGGAGAAGGACAAGCCACCCATCCTCGGCCTGATCCAGCGTGGCGGACAGGTGGTGCTGCGCATGCTGGCCAACGTGCAGCAGGCCACGATCAAGCCGATCATCACCGCCGCGGTCGCCCTGGGCGCCCTCGTCCACACGGACGAGTACAGCATCTATGCCCGTTTGCCGTCCTGGGGCTACCGGCACAAGACGGTCTGCCACGGGCGCGGTGAATACGCCCGCGACGAGGACGGGGACGGGTTCTGCGAGGTCCATGTCAACACGATGGAGGGTTTTTGGTTGCTGCTGCGCTCCTGGCTGCGCCCGCACCGCAGCATCTCGCAAGACAAATTGCCGGACTACCTCGGCTTCTTCCAGTTCGTGCACAACGCGCGCCGACACGGCAAAGCCCTGCTTGGCGCCCTTATCACCGCCCTTCTCGGCTGACGCAGGCCAACACCCCGGAACCCGACAAGAGCCTCTCAGGTTTGGTTTTGCCCAGCACGCATCAGACCTGTTTCGGCAGGCCCCATCGCCAGCAATGACCGCGCATCGAAATGAGAAGCTGACTTCCTAATCAAATCATCATGCTGCCACGATGCAGGCAGCGCAGAACACTGAAAAGCAATGCTGTCCAGATCGGCACTTTTGGCACGCAGGTTACGGCAAGGCCGGGCAGAGCGTGCCCTTGGGAAAGCGGCACGGGCAACACGGCGGGTCTCTTCAGGCACCAGGGGTGGGTCTTGCAGGCGCAGCGACATGAGCGTCAGCCTTCGAGAGGGCGGGACCGCATCACTACTCCTGCAGCAAGACCTGTACCGTTACAACGGCGGGAGCCAACCCGTCACCGAATTTGCCATCAGCATCGGTGTTGGGCTGGGGCTGTCATCGTCCGGGCGCGCAGCTTTTCTATCTTCGCGCGATGTCGAGATCGGCCGTCTCCCGTGAGGCGAGCGCCGCGGCCAGGGTGATTGCCGCCAACCCGATCAGGTAAAGCGATATGGGCCATGTCGCCCCCGCCCAGGCCAATAGGCCAGCCGCGATGATCGGCGCGAAGCCGCCGCTGAGCGCCGCCGAAACCTGGCAGCCCAGCGACGCGCCGCTGTAGCGGGTGCGGGTGCCGAACAGCTCAGGCATGTAGGCCGCCTGCGGGCCGAACATCAGGCCGTGCGTCAGGCTCATCACCACCACGAGGGTCAGCACGACGACCGTGGGGTCGCGCGTCTCCAGCAGCCAGAACACCGGGAAGGCGAGCGCCGCGGACATCAACGCCCCGGTGACGTAGAGCGGCTTGCGGCCAACCCGGTCCGACAGCGCCCCGAATAGCGGGATGGTGACGAGTTCGGCCAACGCCGCGAGCAGGATGGCGTTCAGGATCAAGCCGCGCGGCAGCCCGAGCTTGGTCGTGGCATACACGACGGAGAACACGGTCAGCACATAGACCCAGGCGACCTCCGATACCTTCAGGCCGACCGCGACCAGGAAGGTGCGCGGCTGGCGCAGCAACACGTCCAGCAGCGGCGCCTTCGCAACCCCTTCCCGCTGCACCTGCGCGAAGGCGGGCGTCTCGACCAGGCGCAGGCGGATGAACAGACCGACCCCGATCAGCGCGGCGCTGAGCAGGAAAGGCAGGCGCCAGCCCCAGCTCAGGAGTTCCTTCTCCGCCATGATCTGCGACATGAGCAGGAACGTCCCGGTGCTGGCCGCCACACCGAGCGGAAAGCCAACCTGGACCAGGCTGCCGTAGAAGCCGCGCCGGCCCTCTGGCGCGTGCTCGATGACCATCAGCACGGCGCCGCCCCATTCGCCGCCGATGCCGATGCCCTGCAGGAGCCGGAGCGCGATGAGCAGCACGGGGGCCCACACGCCAACGCCGGCATAGGTCGGCAGGCAGCCGATCAGGAAGGTCCCGCCTCCCATGACGAGCATGGTCAGCGTCAGCATCGACTTGCGCCCGGTGCGGTCCCCGAAGTGGCCGAACACAGCCCCGCCGAGCGGCCGCGCGACGAAGCCCACCGCGTAGGTGCCGAAGGCCGCCAGGGTACCGACGAACGGGTCGAAGCTGGGGAAGAACAGCTTGTTGAACACGAGCGCCGCGGCCGTGCCGTAGATCAAGAAGTCGTACCACTCGACCATCGTGCCGATCACGCTCGCCAAGACGATCTGGCGCATGGTCGACGGCCGCAGGGCCTTGACCGGCTGTAGGACCGCTGCGTCCATGGGGTGTTTCCTTTCTTCTCGGCATCAGCGCGATGATCCGCCATCGCGCCCAATCGCATAGGAAACATTTAGGAAATTTTTGTCAACACGACCTCCTCAAGACGATGGCGCTTCAGGTCCGGCCCGCCATGCTGAGTCCAGAGATGACCACGAGCGCCTTCGCCTCCCCGAACTTGCCGCGGCCGCGATGCCGAAGGCTCGCGTTGAAGTAGATGCAGTCGCCTGGGGTCAGCTCATGGGTGGCATCGCCCACCTCGAACTCGATCGTGCCGCTCAGGACGAAGACCATTTCCTCCCCCTCGTGCTCGAAGTACACCTCCTTGAGGATCTGGTGCGGGAAGGTGAAGATGAACGGCTCCATGAGTTTGCCGGACGCGTTGTGGGCAAGTTCCTGGTAGTTGTAGCCAAACGACGTTCCTCCGCGGACAACTTGGTGCCGCTCGTTCGCCCTGACGACCGACACGGCGCCAGGGGTGCCAGCCTCGCCGGAAGAGGTTCCGGCCAACAGCTTGGCGAGATCGGAACCGAGCGCGTGGGCAACGCGCAACAGGGTTGCGATCGGCGGCACGCTTCGCCCTGTTTCGAGCTTTGACAGATAGCCCTTCGTGAGGCCGACCTCATTGGCGAGGACGTCGAGGGTCTTGCCCTGTGACCGGCGCAGGTCACGCAGGCGCCGACCGAGGATAGCCGGTTCGGCCGGCCTTTCCGCCGCTGCACGCGCCCCATCCTGGCTTGACGGAAACGTGCGCATCGATTGCGCAAGCGCATCGGCCGCCGATGGCTCAAGTTCCGCTTCTCGGGAAACTTCTTGTTGGCTTGGTCGGGGGGGAGTGGTCATGGCTTGAGCAACATTCGAGCAGGTTTACCAGGAAAACAGTGGATGCAATACACGATGCGCGAGACGGCGGGCCAGCAAGGGCCGCAGCCATGCTGCCAATGCGGTTGACTGCTGTATCCTTAAATGAAACATAGATGCTGCCGAACTGCCGGTCCAGGGACCGGCACGGCGAAGGGGTGTTCCGATGGAGCCGTCGCCGTATCATCTCGGAGAGCGCATGCTGCAGATGCGCACCGGGCTTCAGAACGAGATCGAGGCGCACGGCCGGACGGTGATCACGCCTGCGATACCCGCCTCCCTGGTGCCGCAGATCGCGGAACTGGACGCTGCGCTGCTTGCACGCCTTGATGGCCGAGGCTTTCCTGCCTGCGAGGCGCTGGCCGGAGATCGCGGGCTCTGGACCGTCGCGGCGCCCAACCGGCTCGTGCTCAGGGCGCCGTGTCCAGGGGGGCAGGCCTTCACGAATGGAGAGCCTGTCGCGCTACTCGCGTTCATCGGCCACAACCGTGGTCAGCGCCTGCGCGTGGCGGGCAATATCACGGACGTTGGGCCGCACGGGGTGACGGTGCTGGTCCACCAGGTCTTCACCAACAGCGGACGCTATGTTCATCGCCGGGCACGGGCAAAGCTGCCGAACGGTCAGCCTGTCGGCAACCAGTCTTCGTGCAACTGGCTGGACCATATGGATAACGGAATGCGAGCGATGGCCAGCGGCGCGGAAACCCTCTTCGTCGCGACCCGCCATCCCGACTCCGGCACCGCGAACCGACACGGCCTCGACGTGACCTATCGCGGCGGGCTGCCCGGCTTCGTGGTTGCGCCTGATGCGCATACGCTGCTTTGGCCCGAGCTTCCCGGCGCCGGGCACTTCAGCACGCTCGGCAACCTTGTTCTTGACAATCGTTGCGGCCTCATGATGCTCGCTGCCGGTCAGGACGCCGCCGTGCAGCTGTCGGGCCGCGCCGAGGTGCTTTGGCGGGATACGGAGGCCAGGCGGCTGACGGGATGCGACCGGGCCGTGCGGTTCCACGTGGAGCGGGCGTCCCTGGTACCCGACCGGTATGGCAGCACCTGGGTCCTGCGGCACTACGCGCCCGATCTAGCGGACGCTCCACGCCCGCCGTCGGCCTCCACGCGGCGCCGACTGCTGCGCATCGTTCGGAAAGTGGACGAGGCATCAGATACGATCTCCCTGTACTTGGAAGATGCAATCAAGAGGCCGCTCACGCCGTTCTCAGGGGGCCAGCACCTTGTGCTCAGCCTGCCGGGCAGCCTTGAACGCGCCTACACGGTGTCGGCCTACTCACCTTTGCCGGCAAATTACCGCATCACGGTGAAGCGTCTGCGTTCCGAAGCGGGTCCGGATGGCCGGGCTTCGTCCTACCTGCACGACTTCGCGAAGCCCGGCGATGTGCTCCAGGCAACCGGGCCAAGCGGGAACTTCCGGCTGCCGCCGCAGTTCACCCGCCCCCTCGTCTTGGCGAGCGCAGGCATCGGCATCACGCCCATGGTGGCAATGGCCGAGGAACTCGCCTTGCGGGCACCTCGACACCCTGTCTGGTTCCTGCACGGGAACCGCAACGGGCGGGCGTTCGCTTTGTCAGGCAAGGTCAGGTCGCTGCGGGCCGACCTGCCCGGCACGCGCTGGCACATTCGGTTCAGCCGGCCGACGGACCTGGATCGCGTGGGCGTCGATTACGACGCTCCGGGGCGTGTGGACATCGACGTGCTGCGGACGGTCCTGCCGTTCGGCAGCTACGACT
The DNA here is from genome assembly GCA_964247405.1 of uncultured Acetobacteraceae bacterium. GTDB lineage: Bacteria > Pseudomonadota > Alphaproteobacteria > Acetobacterales > Acetobacteraceae > CAHJXG01. The sequence goes on along the minus strand of CAXTUQ010000303.1, from coordinate 2,076 downwards.
TCCATCTTTGCGGACCCGACGATTTCGTCCACGGCCTGGCCAGCGACCTGCGCGCCATCGATGTGCCTTCCGAGCGCATCAGCATGGAGGCGTTCGGAGCCGCAGGCGACGCCGAGGCGATCCCAACCACGTCCGCCGGTCCGCCGCTGAACGACCTCCAGCCGCGCGGGGTGCGTTTCGCACGCTCGGGAAAAGCAGCCCTTTGGAACACCACAAAGGGAAGCCTGCTCGACTTCGCCCAGGAGCTGGGGCTGGAGGCCCCGTATTCGTGTCGCACCGGCATGTGCGGGACGTGCGCCCAGCGCCTTCTGTCCGGCGAGGTCGCGCCGGTGCGCGAAGCCGCCGCACGCGTGGAGGCAGGCCACATCCTGCTTTGCTCCTGCGTGCCAACCACCGACATCGAGCTGGATCTCTGACAGGGCGCTTCCCGCATCTGACCCTGACGGATGTGCTTGCCGCGCGCATCACTGTTGACAAAGCGACGCGTATGTTTCCTAGTAAGATACCCAAGGAAACTCCTTGGCTTAGGAGGCAGCTCATGGACGCGAGATTCGAAACGCAGGAGCCCACGGTTGGCGGTTCCATCTACGTGAAGCCGGACGACGCCGATTGGCGGCCCTCACAGTTCGAGGGGATCCAGATCAAGGTCCTCTACGAAAAGCCGGGAACTGGCGAACTTACCTGCCTGCTGAAGTGGCAGCCGGGCACTCGCCTGCCGTTCCACCAGCACCCGGAATTGGAGCAGAGCTTCGTGCTTGAAGGCTCCTTCTATGACCATGATGGCGTCTGCCGAGCCGGAGAATTTGTTTGGCGGCAGCCTGGCTCTTATCACGAAACCCGCAGCGATGAGGGCTGCGTGCTGCTCGCCGTCTACCGCAAGCCGAACGTGTTTGCCGGCACCGCAGGGTTCGGGGTCGAGAACAAAGGCTGACACTCGGGCCAGCATTCCTTGGCCAGGGCAGTCCGAGGCTTCCCTGGCCACCCTGCCAGCAGGCGATGCATGCCGCTGCCGGGGCAGGATGCGAGGCGATGAAGCAAGGGGTCATGCGGGAGTGAAGGACATGTACAGCGGGTCGGGCACGAGGGGCCGCTCGGAAGCGGCACGCATCGGTGTTGTCGTTTATGAAGGCGTCGAACCGATTGACATTGGATGTACGGTAGGCGTGGTCTCGATGGCGAGCCGGGTGTTGCCGGGCATTGAGGCGGTCACGATCGCGATGGAGGCCGGCCCCGTCCGCCTGGCGGGCGGACTGATCATGCTGGCCGGGCATGGCTTCGCCGACGCGCCCGAGTGCGAGGTCGTAGTGGTGTGCGGCGGCCCCGGCTGGCGCGATCAGGTCGCCAACCCACTGATGTTGGACTTCCTGCGCCGGCAGACGCGGGAGCGAGTCGCGTCGGTCTGCACGGGTGCGCTGATCCTCGCCGCGGCCGGGCTGCTGGACGGCGGCCCGGCCACGACCCGGCGACGTGCGGTCGGCGACGAGGCAGGGGCGCCGCTGGCCCTGTTGCCCAGCCTGGGCCGTGACATGCAGGCGCTTGAGGCACTGGTCGTGGACGCAAGCGGCGTCGTCACGGGAGGCGGCGTCTCGCTGGCCATAGATGCCACGCTCTATCTCATCGGCCGCCTCTACGGCGAGGGCGCTCGCGACGACGTGGCGCGAGCCATCGAGTACGACCGCGCCTGGGACGCGAACCGGCGAGCGCTTGGCATCCTTGCTTCCGGGTGATAGGGCTGACTATCGCGGACAGGGGACTGTCGCAAGGTTGGGGGTCAGGCGGCGGTCACCATGGTCGGATATGGATCATTGGCTGGCAGGAGTTTCTGTCGGAAGCCGGAGCCCAGCTTGCCATTGTACACGGCGCAGTGAACGTGGAGCAGCAGGTCGGCGCCCCGTCGTGACCAGCGCCTCTGTTGTGACTCGTTCATCCGGCGGTTCACCAGGAAAAAGGAGAGCGCCTTGGCCAGCAAACGCATCGTAAGTTCGACTCTCTATGTAGCAGCCGTCGTCACCTTGGGCCTGACTAGGGCCTGTCAGTCCTTGATGACTTTCCCATTTGCGGCGGCTGGTTGACCAA
>CAXTUQ010000302.1:0-7457 GCA_964247405.1 uncultured Acetobacteraceae bacterium | reverse complement strand
CCGGTGCACGCCGCTGCTGGTGCAGATCATCTGGTTCTACTACGCGCTGCCGGTGATCCTGAACGTGCAAATCCCGGCGGTGGTCGCCGCGACGGCGGTGCTGTCGCTGTACACGGGCGCGTTCTATGCCGAGATCTTCCGCGGCGGCATCGTGTCGATTGAGCAGGGGCAATGGGACGCCGCCCGGGCGCTGGGCTTGCGGCCCCGGCACGTCATGCGCCTGGTCGTGCTGCCCCAGGCGGTGCGGCGCATGGTGCCGCCGTTCATGAACCAGTCCATCATCCAGCTCAAGAACACGTCCCTGGTCTCCACCATCGCCGTGCCCGACCTGCTGTACCAAGGCACGCTGATCACCGCGGACACGTATCGCCCCTTGGAGGTCTATACCGTGGTCGCACTGATCTACTTCGCCCTGCTGTTCCCGGCGACGCGGTTCGTCCAGGCGTTCGAGCAGCGGCTGGCATTGCGATGAGCGGGGCGACGAGCGGCCGGATCGCCCGCGGCGGCAAGGCCGTGTATGGCGCCCCGCTCGGCATCCTGATGCTGGAAGCCCGGTTCCCGCGCATCCCGGGCGACATGGGGAACGCTGCGACGTGGCCGTTCCCGGTGCTCTACCAAGTCGTGCCAGGCGCCAGCCCCGGGCGGGTGGTGCTGGAGGGCGCGCGGGGGCTGCTGCCCCGGTTCCTGGACGCGGCGGCGGACCTGGTGCGATTGGGCGCAGAGGCGATCACCACCAATTGCGGCTTCCTGTCGCTGTTCCAGCAGGAGCTTGCCGCGCATGTAGGCGTGCCGGTTGCGGCGTCGTCGCTGATGCAGGTGCCATGGGTGCAGGCGGCGTTGCCGCCGGGCCGGCGCGTCGGGGTGGTCACGATCAGCAGCGCGTCGCTCACGGGGGCGCACCTTGCCGCCGCCGGGGTGCCGGCCGATACGCCGATGGCCGGGACGGAGGGTGGACGGGAGCTGTTCCGCGTGCTGATCAAGGCGGAAGCGGAGGACCTGGATGTGGCGCTTGCCGAGCAGGACATCCTGGACGCCGGGCGCGACCTGATGGCCCGGCACCCGGATGTCGGCGCCATCGTCCTGGAATGCACCAACATGCCGCCTTATGCCGCCGCATTGCGGGATGCCGTGCAGGTGCCGGTCTATGACATCTACTCGATGGTGACGTGGTTCCATGCCGGCCTGAGACCCAGGGCCTGGCCGTAGAGGCTATGCGCCCGCAACAAAGGTCGGCCCCGCTTGCGCATGAATCCTACAAGAACCTGCTTCGGCTCGTCCATCCCTGTGCTCGGGCTTTTGGCAATGGCCGTGCCCGCGCTGTGCGGCTGCTCCGGCGTTGCCAACCCTGAGCCGTCCCGGCTGTACGATGGGCGGTATGTCGGAACCCGCGAGTCCAACCTCCTGGAGGCTTGCGGGATCACGACGGCGACGGGCCGGACCGCAGCCGACATTGCCGGCGGACAATTGAGGATGCAGCTGTTCAATCCCGGCACGAAGATGACGGGCACAGTGGGGGCGGACGGCACCCTTCGGGCCTCCGGCTTGTGGAAAGCTCCGCACGGCTTCCACAACTTCACCGTGCTTCGCGGAAACGTTGGCGGCGGCTTGCTGACTGGGACCGCGTCTGACAGTCGATGCATCACGGAGCTCGCGCTGAGAAAAGTAGGAAGACGCTGAGCCTGCGGGCCATGGCCGTGGCGGGCCGGGCGGATTTGCGCAAGGTTTGATTAAAGATGCCGATTCCACCGTGAGCCGCGGCGGTTGTCCGTGCCATGCTGGCGCCTCCATCGAGAAAGGCCGAACTATGCATCGTCGGACGTTACTGGCCGGTGCCGCCGCCAGCAGCCTGGCATCCTCTCTGCCGCGCCCCTCCGTCGCGCAACCCGCCCGCACGCTCCGTTTCGTGCCGCAGGCCAACCTGGCCAACCCCGATCCGATCTGGACCACGGCCACCGTCGCCGTCAATCACGGCTACATGGTCTGGGACACGCTCTACGGCATCGACGACGCGCTGGTCCCGCAGCCGCAGATGTGCGCTGGCCATGCCCTCTCGGACGACCGCCTGACCTGGGAGTTCACCTTGCGGGACGGGCTGCGCTTCCATGATGGGGAGCCGGTGCGTGCGGCCGATTGCACCGCCTCCATCAACCGTTGGGCGCAGCGTAACCCGTTCGGCGCGCAGTTGCTGCTGCAGACGGCCGAGATGGCGCCGGTGGACGACCGGCGCTTCCGCATCCGGCTGCGCACGCCCTTCGGCCAGATGCTGTACGCCTTGGGCGCGGAGGGCTGCATGGTCATGCCGGAGCGGATGGCCAAGACGCCCGCAAGCCAGCAGGTCACGGAGTTCGTCGGCAGCGGCCCGTTCCGCTTCCTGCCGGACGAGTGGGTCTCGGGCGCCCATGCCGCCTATGCCAAGTTCGACGGCTACGTGCCGCGGCCGGAGCCGCCGCAATGGTTCTCCGGCGGCAAGGTGGTGCACTTCGACCGGGTCGAGTGGATCGTGCAGCCCGATCCGGCCACGGCCGCGGCCGCGCTGCAGACCGGCGAGGTGGACTGGGTGGAGCAGCCGCTGATTGACCTGGTGGGGTCGCTGAAGGCGATGCCGGGCGTGCAGGCAACCAGTTACGACCGGCTTGGCGTGCTCGCGATGGTGGTGGTCAACCACCTGCATCCGCCGTTCGACAACCCGGCCATCCTGCAAGCGATCATCGCGGCGACCGACCAAAGGGAGTATGTCGACGCCGTCGTCGGCGATCAGACGGATTTGGGCGTCGTGCCGGCTGCCTTCTTCGTCGAGGGGGCGCCGCTGGCGAACCGGGCGGGGATGGAGGCGCTGACCGCGCCGCGGAACATCGATGCGGCGCGGGCCGCGATCCGGCAGGCCGGCTACAAGGGCGAGAGGGTCACGCTCATGGCGCCGTCCGACCAGGCGCCGCTGATGGCGATCGCCCAGGTCACTCAAGCGCTCTGGGCCAAGCTGGGATTGAACGTCGATTTCCAGGTCATGGATTGGGGCACGCTGGTGTCCCGCCGGGTGAAGCAGGACAGTCCGGGGCAGGGGGGCTGGAACGCGTTCTGCACGAGCTGGGCCGGCTTGGCCGTGACGAACCCGGGCAGCTCCTTCCCGCTGCAGGCGATTGGGCGAAAGGGATGGCTGGGCTGGTATTCCAACTCGAAGATGGCTGTCCTGCATGACCGCTGGTTCGAGGCGCCGGACTTGGCCGCGCAGAAAGCGGTCTGCGAGGACATGCAGCGGGAGGCCTTCGCCAACCCGCCCTTCGTGCCGTTGGGGCAATGGAAGCAGCCCTGGGCGTTCCGCACCACGCTGAAGAATTTCGTCCGCTGCGGCAACGTGCTGTTCTGGGGCATGGAGCGCGCGTAGCAGGGGACTGCCCGGCTTGGCTGACAAGGAGCCACGCTTGCCCATATGAAGGGCATGTCCGAAGTACTCGTCTGGTTCGACGGTGGCTGCCCGCTTTGCCGCCGAGAGATTGCCTTGATGCGCCGGCTGGACCGCCGGCACGCCATCACCTTCTTGGACGTGGCGCGGGAAGACACGGCGTGTCCGATCGGCCGTACGGCACTGCTGGCGCGCTTCCATGCCCGAGAGGACGGCCGAACGCTGTCCGGAGCCGCGGCCTTTGCCGCCATGTGGCGAGCCATTCCGTGGCTTCGTCCGCTCGGGCTGGCGGCGCGAAATCCGCATGTTCTTGCGGCGCTGGAGACCCTGTATTGCCGATTCCTGAAGCTGCGTCCCAGGCTGCAGCGCTTGGCGCGGCGGTGGGAGGCGCCGAAACCGACATGATCGGTTTCGACTCCGGACGGATCGTGAAACGCGCTCAGCTTCCGTGGATATACATGTAAGGACCGGCGTTCCCTTGGTCATTGTTGAACGATACGCCCAGGCGCCCGTTGCTGAGATCGGCCTTAGCGTAGCCAGCCAGGGTGATCGACGCGATCGGCTTGCCGGGCGCCGTCGCGTGCAGGGTCAGGCCGGTGGACCCGGCCGCGCCCTGGCTGTCCTGCCAATCGAATGCGAAGTCTGAGGAGGTCACGCCGAAGATCGTGGCGGCGTCGCCGGCATGGAAGTTGACGACCGTGCTCCAGATGTCGGCATTCGCCGCACGGTCATCAACAAAGAACGTATCGTTCCCGGCGCCGCCGACCAGGAAGTTGGAGCCGGTTGAGCCGTCCAAGACGTTGTTGCCGCCCGACCTGCTCACATTGATCGCATCGTTGCCGGAGCCGCTGTGGATGAACGCGTTGGGGGTCATCGCCGTGATGTTCAGGTTGTCCGTGCTGACCGTGATGTATTGGTGCTGCAGCCCGGCGACCGGCCCGCTGTAGGCATCCCCGGCGGCGCTCGATGACACCCCGGTGGTCGTGTTGGTGAGCAGGAACCTGACGGCTTCGGGAGGCGTGACAGTGGGGGGCGTGACAGTTACTGGAGGCGTAACAACCGGCGGGGGTGTCACGGTTGCCGGAGGCGCCGCGCCGACGGTCAGGTCATAGCTGTTGGCCGCGGCGCCGGCCGCGACCTGGAACGCTTTCCCGGCAAAGCTGCCGGCGAGGGTGAGGGTGCCCAGGACGGTTGTGCCGCTGCTGAGGGTCAGCGTGCCGACGCCGTTGGCTCCGGCAGCATAGGTGGCGCCCGTCACGGAGGCGGCGCTGTTGACGGTGATCTTGTCGCTGTCTGCGAACCCGGCGATGGTTCCAGCAAAGCTGGCCGGGTTGTCGAGGATCAGCGTGTCGTTGCCGGCCATCGTCACTGTCTGGCCGGCACCGACGGTGCTGACTTCCAGCGTTCCAGCCGCCGCCGGAGGAATGGGCGTGTCGAAGCCGGGCAGGACGGCCGTGCGGTTGAAGGTGATCTGCCCGGTGCCGGACAGGGCGTTGTGGAACGCCAGCCCTGGCCCTTCGGAGACGATCTGGCCGTTGTTGACCACCGCGCCATTCACCGTGACCCGGCCCGTGCTCGGACCGGCCTCGGTCGGCGAGATGCCCCCCATCAGCAGGCCGCCAGCCAGCAGGGTCAGGCCGCCGGTGCTGAGCGTGCCGCCGGCTTGCTCGAACACGCCGTCCTTGCCGATGGTCAAGGTGTTCGCCGTCGTGTAGTCGCGGCCGTTGCGCACGTTGACGTAAGCCGAGTTTTCGATCCGCTTCAGCGTCGACTCGACCGGCACGTAGGCGGTGCCGTTCCATTCGTTGATCTGCGAACCCGGATCGTCATAGGCGAGCTGCGTCCAGTAGCTGTGGGTCGGCGTGGGTTTCGGCCCGGTGAGGGTTTCAACGTCCACGACGAAACCGCCGAGCTTGCCACCCAGGTTGATCGTCCGGCCGCCGCCCAGCGCCTCGAACGCCCCGTCGAACAGGGTGTGCCGGGCCGTGTCGTACTGGGCGATGCTCGACGTATCGACCGTCGCGGTGCCGTCCAGGACCTGGAGTTCCCAGGCGATGTAGATCGGGTTGGTTCCGGTGAACTGGACGTCGCCCGTGGTTTGGATGAAGGTGAACATCAGCCCGGCGTTCACGATCCTGCCGCCGTTGATCGCCAGCGGGCTGCTTTGGAACTCGCGTCCGAGCGCGCCTGCCGAACCCGGCGCGAAGGTCAGGGTTCCGTCAACCTCCAAGCCGATATCCGAGCTGGCAAGGTCCAGCGACTTGACCGTTTCGTTCACGCCGGCGGCGATGGTCACGGTGTAATAGCCGCCAACGCTGGCCGGCGCCGCGTCGATCACCACATCCGCCGCCGGATCGTTTGGCACCGCGCCGGCCAGCCAGTTGCCCGCAGTGTTCCAATTCCCGGAGACGCCTTTGCTCCATTTGAATCCAGCCATGGGTCTGTTTACCTTGACATTGCAGTGTTTATCGTAGGGCCATCCAGCTTAAGCTGGCGGCGTCTTACCCAGCCGGACTTACCTGATGCCGGACCCTGGAGAACGATGTTGACGAATAGACAGGAACATTCTCTCCTCAATACAAGTCGGGATTACATTGCAGAATCAGTTCGGTCATGGGCCTTCGGGCCTGCACCTTCGATCTACGCACCGATGCCGCCCGCGTCGGCGCCGACCCGGGACATGACGACCAAACTGCTCGGCAGCCACGGCGTTCTCGGTCTGTTGGGCGTTCCCGGCTGACGGCAAGGACGTGTTCGGATGATTCCTGCGCTTCAAACGGCGTGCAGGCTGTGAGCGGCCCGCTGGCCGGCTTGAGCATCGTCGAGGTGTCCGCGTTCATCGCGGCGCCGTTGGGCGGCATGACGCTGGCGCAGCTTGGCGCCGACGTCATCCGCATCGACCCGATTGGCGGCAACATCGACATCGGCCGCTGGCCGCTGGCGCCGGGCGGCACGAGCCTGTATTGGGCCAGCCTGAACAAGGGGAAGCGCTCGGTCTGCCTGGCGCTCAACAGGCCGGAGGGCCAGGAGCTTGCCAGCGCGCTGATCTGCGCTTCCAAGGAGAGCGGCGCGGCGCTGCTCACCAACCTGCCGGCCAGCGGCTGGATGAGCTACGCCGCCTTGTCGCAGCGCAACGCCGGCCTGATCATGCTGCGCCTGCTCGGCAATGCGGATGGCAGCGCCGCCATCGACTACACGGTGAACTGCGCCAGCGGGTTCCCGATGGCGACCGGGCGCGGCGGAGAGCCGGTGAACCACGTGCTGCCGGCCTGGGACATCGCGGCCGGGCTGTACCTGGCGACGGGGTTCCTCGCCGCGGAGCGTGCGCGCGGCCGGACCGGGCGGGGCCAGGAAGTGACCCTGGCGCTGTCGGACGTGATGCTCGCCTCCGTCGGCAACCTCGGCTACGTCGCGGATGTGCAGGTCAACGGCGCCGTGCGTCCGCCGCTCGGCAACGACCTGTATGGCGCGTTCGGCCGCGACTTCGCCACGGCGGACGGGCGCCGGGTCATGCTGGCGGCGATCTCCAACCGGCAATGGCGCGCCATCGGCAAGGCGACTGGGCTTGCCGCGCAGTTGGCGATGCTCGGCCCGGCCATGCAGGCCGACCTCGACACGGAAGGGGGCCGCTTCCATGCCCGGCACGCCATCGCGGCCGTGCTGGAGCCGTGGTTCGCAGCCCGTGCCCTGTCCGAGATCGCCGAAACGTTCGGCGGCGCCGGCGTGCTGTGGGGGCCGTACCAGGATTTCGGGCAGTTGGTGCATGATGACCCCCGCTGCTCCACCGCCAACCCCATGTTTGCGGAGATCGAGCAGCCCGGGGTCGGCCGGGTGCTGGCCAACGCCGTGCCGCTGAGCTTCAGCGAGGGCGGTCGTCCGGCTCCCGCAGCCGCCCCTGTCCTCGGCGAGCACACGGAGGCGGTGCTGACCGAAACCCTCGGCCTGTCGGGCCAAGAGTACGGCCGCCTGCACGACGCCGGGGTCGTAGGCGGGCCGCCAACACGCTAGAGCGGGATCGTATGAAGTTGACTCAGTTGTGAGTTTGGTCGGCTCGGGT
>CAXTUQ010000301.1:0-7479 GCA_964247405.1 uncultured Acetobacteraceae bacterium | reverse complement strand
CCGTCGCGACGGCATTGGCCGTGTCGTGGAAGCCGTTGACGAACTCGAACCCCAGCGCGATCAGCAGGGCCAGACCCAGCAGCACGATGGCGGTGGTGGCCAGCGGCGGCCCGCCCGCCGCCGAGATGTCATGCGTCAGGCCCTGCACCACGAAGCCGATGCCGACGATCAGCAGCCCGAAGACGATGATGGCGACCGAGCCGTGCGGCTTGGCGTCGAGGTTGGGGCCGCGGGGCTGGGCCGCGCCTGCGGACCGCCCCGCGGCGCCCATGGTGATGTCTGACATCGGCTTGGTCCCATCCGGTTTTGCGGGACCCTAGCCAACGAGCCGACCTATTCCACGACAGCTTCGTGACATTGCATCAAAGTTCGATCACGAACCTGGGAGGCGCCGCCCTGGCCATCGGCCGGGGCAGCGCCGGGCGGATCAGTAGCGGTACAGCTCGTGCTTGAACGGGCCGGACACGGCGGCGCCGATGTACTCCGCCTGCTTCGGCGTCAGCTTGGTCAGCGCCGCGCCGACCTTCGCGAGGTGGAGCGCCGCGACCTTCTCGTCGAGCTGCTTCGGCAAGGTATAGACCTGGTTCTGGTACTTGCCCGCCGGCGCCGTCCACAACTCGATCTGCGCCAGCACCTGGTTGGTGAAGGAAGCGGACATCACGAAGCTCGGGTGCCCCGTAGCGTTGCCGAGGTTCACCAGGCGCCCTTCGCTCAACACGATCAGGCGCTTGCCGTCGGGGAACACGACCTCGTCCACCTGCGGCTTCACGTTTTCCCACTTGAAGTTGCGCAGGCCCTCGATCTGGATCTCGCTGTCGAAGTGGCCGATGTTGCAGACGATGGCGCGGTTCTTCATGGCGCGCATGTGGTCCACGGTCAGCACGTCGATGTTGCCCGTCGCGGTCACGAAGATGTCGCCGCGCGGCGCGGCGTCTTCCATGGTCACGACCTCGTAGCCCTCCATCGCCGCCTGCAGCGCGCAGATCGGGTCAACCTCCGTCACCAGAACCCGGCAGCCGCCGTTCTTCAGGCTCGCCGCCGACCCCTTGCCCACGTCGCCGTAGCCGGCCACGACGGCGACCTTGCCGGCCATCATCACGTCTGTGCCCCGGCGGATCGCGTCCACCAGGCTTTCCTTGCAGCCGTACAGGTTGTCGAACTTCGACTTGGTGACGCTGTCGTTCACGTTGATCGCGGGCACCTTGAGCGTACCGGCGCGCGCCATCTCCCACAGCCGATGCACCCCGGTGGTGGTCTCCTCGCTCAGACCCTTCACGCCGTCCAGCATCTCCGGGTGCTTCTCGTGCATCACCTTGGTCAGGTCGCCGCCGTCGTCCAGGATCATGTTCGGGGTCCAGCCGTCCGGCCCCCGCACCGTCGCCTCGATGCAGTCCCAGAACTCCTGCTCGTTCATGCCCTTCCAGGCGAACACCGGGGTGCCGGCCACGGCCACCGCGGCGGCGGCGTGGTCCTGCGTCGAGAAGATGTTGCAGGACGACCAGCGCACGGTCGCGCCCAGCGCCGTCAGCGTCTCGATCAGCACAGCGGTCTGAATGGTCATGTGCAGGCTGCCGGCAATCCGCGCACCCTCCAGCGGCTTCGACGCGCCGTACTCGGCCCGCAGCGCCATGAGGCCGGGCATCTCGTCCTCGGCCATCAGAACCTCCTTGCGGCCCCATTCGGCCAGGGAGACGTCGCGGACCTTGTAGTCGTGAGAGATGTTTACGTCGGGCATGGGGTGTGGCTCCTGATTTGCGCGGCGGTATATAAGGATATCTTTAACTGTGCAATGCGGGGTGGCGCAACCGGGGATATGTGGACTGGCGAGGCGGCCGTGTTATGGTGCGGGACCATGGTTGCAGTCGCGAAGATCCCTGCGCGGATGACGGTCGATGAGTTCCTGGATTGGGACTCAGGTGACGGGTTGACTTGGCAACTTGTCGATGGCGAGCCGCAGGCGATGGCGCCGGCTAAGATCACCCATGCGGCTTTGCAAGGCGAATTGGCTGGCTTGATCCGAAACCACCTAGACGCACAGGGTAGTCCATGTTCAGTTCTGGTGACGCCGGGTATTGTTCCACATCTACAAAGCAGTCACAATGTGCGTGTGCCAGACTTGGCAGTCAGGTGCAGCGAGCCTCAAGTTGAAGAGGCTACTTTGGAAGATCCAGTCCTCATTATCGAGATTCTGTCGCCGAGCAATCAGGCAGAAACCTGGGCCAACGTTTGGACTTATATTACCATACCGAGTGTCCGGGAAATCCTGGTCCTAAGCAGCCTCGCGGTTGGCGCCGATATCTTGCGCCGACGCGCTGATGGCACTTGGCCGGAAGAACCGGAAGAGATCGCCCAGGGCGACCTGATTCTAGAAAGCATCGGCTTCCGCGTACCGCTCGCAGACATCTACCGCACCACGCGCCTGCGGCGGCCACCCAGCAACAGGTAGCTGCCCCGACCCTCAGGTATTCATCGCATCGAAGAAGTCTTGGTTGGTCTTCGAGTACTTCAGCTTATCCAGCAGGAAATCCATTGCGTCCGTCATGCCCATCGGGCCCAGGATGCGGCGCAGCACCCACATCTTCGACAGCGTGCCGCGCTCCACCAGCAGCTCCTCCTTGCGGGTGCCGGACTTGGTGATGTCGATGGCGGGGAAGGTGCGCTTGTCCGAGAGCTTGCGGTCCAGGATGATCTCGGAGTTGCCGGTGCCCTTGAACTCCTCGAAGATCACCTCATCCATCCGGCTGCCGGTGTCGATCAGGGCGGTGGCGATGATGGTCAGGCTGCCACCCTCCTCGATGTTGCGGGCCGCGCCGAAGAACCGCTTGGGCCGCTGCAGCGCGTTGGCGTCCACGCCGCCGGTCAGCACCTTGCCGGACGACGGCACCACCGTGTTGTAGGCACGCGCCAACCGGGTGATGCTGTCGAGCAGGACGACCACGTCGCGCTTGTGCTCGACCAGGCGCTTGGCCTTTTCCAACACCATTTCGGTGACGGCGACGTGCCGGGTCGCCGGCTCGTCGAAGGTGCTGGCGACGACCTCGCCCTTCACGGTGCGGGACATGTCGGTGACTTCCTCCGGCCGCTCGTCGATCAGCAGCACGATGAGGAAGACCTCGGGATGGTTGGCGGAGATGGCGGTGGCGATGTTCTGCAGCATCACCGTCTTGCCGGTGCGCGGCGGCGCCACGATCAGCGCGCGCTGGCCCATGCCGATGGGCGCGATCAGGTCGATGACCCGCGGCGTCATGTCCTTGCCCGGCCCCTTGGCGACCGATTGGAAGTTCTCGACCTCCATCTTCAGCTTGCGGTCGGGATACAGCGGCGTGAGGTTGTCGAAGTTGATGCGGTGGCGCACCGCGTCCGGCGGCTCGAAGTTGATCGTGTTGACCTTGAGCAGCGCGAAGTAGCGCTCGCCGTCCCGCGGCGCGCGGATCTGCCCCTCCACCGTGTCGCCGGTGCGCAGCGCGAAGCGGCGGACCTGGTTCGGGCTGATGTAGATGTCGTCCGGACCGGGCAGGAAGTTGGCCTGGGCGCTGCGCAGGTAGCCGAAACCGTCCGGCAGGATTTCCAGCGTGCCTTCGCCGTAGATCGCCTGGTCGTTGTCGGCGAAGTTCTTGAGAATCGCCACCATCATGTCCTGCTTTCGCAATGATGACGCGTTCTCGACCTGGAGGGATTCGGCGAAGCTCAGGAGGTCGGCCGGGGATTTGGCCTTGAGTTCGGCGAGGTGCATGAGGCTGCCTCAGTGTATGTAGATAGAGTAGGACGGGACATCGTGCCGGCCGGAGTCCGCGGGTGCGGCGGCAGGCGTTGTCCCAAGGTATGGAAGAACCGGGCCGAAAGGCCGCAAATTCATGGTGGGGCGACACCGGGTCAACCCTGCACCGCCGCTCTCAGTTGGCACCGGCAACTCACGACGTCAAGCGATTTCAGCGCAGCCGGTCAGAAAGGCTTGACGATGACCATGACCACGGCGACGATCAGCAGCAGCGTCGGCACCTCGTTGGCATAACGGAAATAGCGGTGCGGCTTCTGGTTGCGGTCCTCCAGGAAATCCCGCCGCCACTTGCCCGCCGCCCCCTGGAAACCGGTCATCAGGAACACGGCGGCGAACTTCACATGCCACCAGTTAAACGGCGTCCATGCGACGATGCCGGGCGTCAGCACCAACATGATCCCGAAGAACCAGGTGCTCAGCATCGCCGGCAGCATGATCTGTTTCAGCAGGCGGCGCTCCATGACCTTGAACCGCTCGCTCTCGACCGAGCCGCGCGCCACCCCGCAGTGATACACGAACAGCCGCGGCAGGTAGAACAGCCCGGCCATCCAGGCCACCATCGAGATGACATGCAGCGCCTTGGTCCAGGGATAGACATACGCCAGCGCGGCAATCGTCATGCGGCGGCGCGCATCGCGGCCCCGAACAGCGCCGGCAGCTCGGATAACGCCCGGATCGGATGGGCACCGGCCGCCCGCAGCGCCTCACCGGGTCCGTGCGGGTCGAGCCCGACGCAGGCCATGCCAGCGGCCATCGCGGCGCGGATGCCGGGCAGACTGTCCTCGACCACCATGCAGGCCTGCGGCGGGATGCCCTCCGCCGCCGCGGCGGCCAGGAACACGTCCGGCGCAGGCTTGCCGGCCGCCACGTCCCGCGCGCTGTGCACCCGGCCCGCGACGAGCGGCGCCAAGCCGGTGCGGGCGAACTTCACCGCCATCTCCTGGTGCGAGGAGTTGGAGGCGACCCGGTAGGGCAGGCCGAGCGCCGCTGTCGCCCGCAGCACGTCGGCGGCGCCCGGCATCGCCTCCGTTTCCTCCGAAAGCGTCGCGATCAGCCGTCCGCGCACATGCTCCACCCAACCGTCCGGCGCCGGGCGCCCGGTCTGCGCCGCGACCATCGGCGGCAGGTCGGACAAGCGCAGCCCGGTGAAGCGCGCCATCGCCTCCTCAGCCGTCATGGGCCAGCCCAGCAGGCTCACCTCCCGCGCCGTGACCCGCGCGGACGGACCTTCGCTGTCCACCAGCACCCCGTCGCAATCGAAGATCACCAGACGCAGCGGGCTGGGCGTCACGAGACGGCTGCCAAGGCCGGCATGGGCTTTGGCGCGCCGGCGCGGGCATGCGGGCAGTCGCCGAACGGCTTGGGGCAGGTGCGCCCGCCGACGAAGCTGCACAGGCCGGGACCGCGGCCGAGCGTCATCCGCACCAACTCGGCCAGCGCCTCGATGAAGGCCGGATCGCTGTTCTGCGCCGGGCAGCGGAAGTAGCCCGGCACGCCCTCCTTCTCCGCCAGTTCCCGGTACTCGACGTCAAGCTCGACCAGCGTTTCCGAGTGCTCGGACACGAAGGCGATGGGCACGACCAGCACGGCGGTCTTGTCATGCGCCGCCCGCTCGATCTCGACCTCCGTGCTGGGGTCGATCCACTTCTGCGGCGTGGCGCGGGACTGGAAGCAGACGGTGTGGTCGAGGTCCGGCATGGCGAGTTCGCGTACCACCGCGGCCACCGTGCGCTCCACCTGGAACTGGTAGGGGTCGCCGGCCTTGACGATGCTTTCCGGCAGGCCGTGGGCGGAGAACAGGATGCGCAGCGGGATCGCGGGATCAAGCGCCGCCCGGGCGTTCCCGTAGGCGCGGCGCACCATGGCGGCGGTGGCGCGGGCGTAGCCGGGGTCGGAATGGTAGCAGCACAGGGTGCTGACCGGCGTCACCAGCCCGGCCTGCGCCGCCGCGTCCCGCCAAGCCGAAAGGCTGCTGCCTGTCGTGGTCGTGGAGTACTGCGGGTAGAGCGGCACCAGCACGACCTCGTCCGGCTCCCACGCCTTCACCTCGCGGGCGGCGGCCAGGCTGAACGGGTGCCAATAGCGCATCGCGACAAAGCACCGCACGTTCATGTCGGACAGCGCCTCCTCCAACGCGCGGGCCTGCTGCTCCGTCAGTTCCAGCAAGGGCGACTTGCCGCCCAGGATGGCATAGTTGGCGCTGGCCGCCTTGACGCGGGCCTGGGCGATGATGCGGGCGAGCCAAGGGCGCACGAAGAACGGCACGCGCAGGATGGCCGGGTCCTTGAACAGGTTGACCAGGAACGGGCGGACGGAGGCGGGCTTGTCGGGGCCGCCGAGATTGAACAGTACGACGGCGATCTTGCGTTGGGGCATGGCTGCCAACTTGGCCAGTATGCAGGCGCAGTCAAGCGGCCCGCACCTGCTTCACCAAAGCGGCAACGTGCGCCGGCGGCGTCTGCGGCACGATGCCGTGGCCCAGGTTGAAGACGTGCGGGCGGCCCCGCGCGCCGTCCAGCACGCCCCTGACCTCCGCCGCCATGGCCTCCCCGCCCGCCACCACCGAAAGCGGGTCGAGGTTGCCCTGCGTCGCCACCGTCGCCGGCACCAGCCCGGCTGCCACGGACAGCTCCGCCCCGGTGTCGAGCGCCACGGCATCGACCCCGGTCCGCGCGGCGTAGGCGCCCACCAGCACGCCGGCCAGGCGCGGGAAGCCGATGACCGGCGTGCCGGGATGCCGGGCGCGCACGGCCTCGACGATGCGCCGGGTCGGCTCGATCACGTGCAGCGCGAACAGCCGGGGCGACAGCACGCCGGCCCAACTGTCGAACAGCATCACCGCATCGGCGCCGGCGACGATCTGGCCGGACAGGTACTCGACCGTGGACTCCACCAGCACGTCGATCAGGGAGGCGAACAGCGCCGGCTCCCCGTGCGCCATGCCGCGGATGCGGGGGAACTCCTTGGAGCCGCCGCCCTCCACCATGTAGCAGGCCACGGTGAACGGGCTGCCGGCGAAGCCGATCAGCGCGGTGGCGTCGTCAAGCCCGGCCTTGGTGCGCCCCACCGTTTCCAGGATCGGCGCCACCGCCCCCATCACCCGGCCCGGATCGAGCGCCGCGACCTCTTGCGCATGGGTCAACCGCGGCAGCACGGGGCCTTCGCCCTCCTTGAACGCCAGACCGTAGCCGAGCGCCCAGGGCAGCATCAGGATGTCGCTGAACAGGATGGCGGCGTCGAAGCCGTAACGGCGGATGGGCTGCAGCGTCACCTCGGCCGCGAGCGCCGGGGTGGTGCACAGGCTGATGAAGTCGCCGGCCTGCCCGCGAAGCTCCCGGTACTCGGGCAGGTAGCGCCCGGCCTGGCGCATCAGCCACATCGGCGGCGGCCAGACCGCCTCGCCGTTCAGGACACGCAGCAGCGGCTTGGTCATCGCGCTCTCTTACTCTTCAAAGAAGTAATTCTAAGACTCATGGGGAGGTTATATACCCTGTGAGTCCTGGGGTACCCCGTTATTCAAAACTTATCCCCACACATGCCCACAGGCCTGAACTCTGGCAAGCCCTTGTTTTTGCCCGCTGCCTTTCGAGGCGCCCATTCCCGTACGGAAGATGCCCGCGTACTATCCCCAGTACCTGACGTTTCGATAGTTATCCCCGCTTTCCACATCGGACAAACGAAGCCTCCGCCGAAACCCCGAG
>CAXTUQ010000300.1:0-7484 GCA_964247405.1 uncultured Acetobacteraceae bacterium | reverse complement strand
GTGGGCGAGCTGCCCATCGACACGATGCCGACCCTGTGCCCGGCGGCGCGCAGCCGCTCGGCAGCAGCGGTGACGGCGGCGCGTTCGGCCTCCGCGATGGCCGCCATGTCGTCCACAATGCGCCCGGCGTAGCTGTGCCCGGCATGGGTCATGACCCCGGCCAAGCGGGAACCGAGGGCATCGGCAACCGCCAGCAAGCGCGCGTCGGCGGCCCCCATGCCGCCGCGGTGCTCCCCGCTGTCCACCTCGACCAGGGCACGGACCGGAGCCGGGTGGGCGGCGATGGCGCGAGCCGCCTCTGGGTCGTCGGTGATGACCGCGATGTCGGCGCCGGCGGCATTCAGCGCCGCGACCCGGTCGAGCTTCTGCGGCGTGATCCCGACGGCGTAGATCATGTCCCGCAGCCCGGCGCGGGCGAAATACTCGGCCTCGGCCAGGGTCGAAACCGTGATGCCCCTGGCACCCGCATCCAACGCCATACGGGCGGCCTCGATGCACTTCGTGGTTTTCATGTGCGGGCGCAGCGCGATGCCGTGCCCGGCCACGTCGGCGGCCATGGTGCGGATGTTGCGCATGAGGATGCCCCGGTCGAGCACAACGCAGGGCGTGGCGAGGTCGCGGAGCCTCATAGCCAGGTCACCTCCATATCGGGCGGCAGCACCGGCCCGCGGCCGGCGCCCAGCGACGCCCCTTGCCTCGCCGCCTGCGCGTCTACGGCCAAGTCCAGGTTTCGGAGCAGGCCGAACACGGCGTTGCCAACGTTGCTGGCTTGCAAGCGACATCCTTTCGCGACTGCCCTCGCTTCGCATGCACTTGCCGTCCTATGCGCGTCAACCCATGGAATTCGAGCCCAACGGAGACGCTGCCTATGGGTTCGGGTCGCGCAGCCGAGCCAAGCCGCACTTAGGATCAGAACGCCGCCCATCGGTGCTCCCTTCGCGTCAGGCAATCGTGCTTGTGAGCCACTTTGCATCCGGCGGAAAGACGCGGGACAGGCCTGGCGAGTTCGACAGCACTGATGCACCCTGCCCTTAGATCGAACCCAAGAACTCGGCACAGGGAGGCTTCAGCATGAAACGCCGCACATTCCTGGCTTCGGCTGCCGCTGCCGGGCTGGCGATGCCGTCCATCGCCGGGGCTGCGGGCGCGAACACCTTGCGTTTCGTCCCGCAGACCGGCCTGTCGAACCTCGACCCGATCTGGACGACCATCGACGTCGTGCGCAACGCGAGCCTGCTGTTCTGGGACACCCTGTATGGCGTGGACCACACGCTCACCCCACGGCCGCAGATGTGCGAAGGGCATGAGACCTCCTCCGACAGGCTGACCTGGACGTTCACCTTGCGCCCCGGCCTGCGCTTCCACGACAACGAGCCCGTGCGCGCCGCCGACGCGGTGGCCAGCGTGAAGCGCTGGATGAAGCGCGACCTGGTGGGACAGCGCATCGCGGCACGGCTGGACGCATTGGAGACCCTGGATGACCGGCGCTTCCGCTTTCGGCTGAAGCAGCCCTTCCCCAAGCTGATCTATGCGTTGGGCAAGGTCGGCACCCCGGTCTGCTTCATCATGCCCGAACGGATTGCCGCCACGGACGCGTTCACGCCCATCACCGAGTATGTCGGCTCGGGACCTCTGGTGTTCCGTGGGGACCAGTGGGTGTCGGGCTCATCCGCGGTGTTCGAGCGCTTTGCCGGCTATGTCCCACGTGAGGAGAAGTCGGACTGGTTGGCCGGCGGCAAGCGCATCCTGTTTGACCGTTTGGAGTGGCAGGTCATTCCCGATCCCAGTACCGCCGCTGCGGCGTTGCAGAACGGCGAGGTCGACTGGTGGGAGCAGCCGATCCCCGACCTTGTGCCATTGCTGAAACGCAGCCGCAACATCCTCGTGGACATCGCCGATCCACTGGGCAACATCGGGGTGTTCCGGGTCAACCACCTCCATCCGCCGTTCAATGACCGGCGGGCGCGGCAGGCGTTGATGATGGCGACCGACCAGGCTGACTTCATGCAGGCCATCGTCGGTGATGACCCGGCGCTGTGGAAGACCGTCGCGGGCTACTTCCCGCCGGGCACGCCGTTGTTCACCGAGCAGGGCGGCGAGGTGCTCAAGGGAAAGCGCGACTACGCCGCCGCGGCCGCGTTGCTGAAGGCGTCCGGCTACAACGGCGAGAAGATCGTGCTGATGGCGGCCACCGACCAGCCGCCGGCCAAGGCGCAGGCCGACGTGACCGCGGACCTGCTCGGCCGCATTGGCGCCAACGTGGACTACCAAGCCATGGACTGGGGCACGATGACCTCCCGGCGCGCCAGCATGAAGCCGCCTTCCGAGGGCGGGTGGCACATCTTCCACACCTGGGCGGCCGGTGTGGGGTCTGCCTCTCCGGCCACCTACCCGCACATCTACTGCACGGGAAGGACCGCCTGGTTCGGCTGGCCCACGGACGAGCAGGTGCAGAGCGACATCGCGGCCTGGTACGAGGCGACGGACCCGGTGGCGGAGAAGGCGGCGGCCGCCACGCTCAACGCCGCGCTGATCGCCGAGGCCCCGTTCATTCCGACCGGGTTCTTCTTGAACTACCAAGCCACCCGCACCAGCCTGTCGGGCGTGGTGAACGCACCCGTGCCGATCGTCTGGGACGTGCGGAAGGCGTAGGCTGGGCAGCGGTACGGCTGTGGAACTTACGGCCTTTGTAGCTGCCGCCACTGGCGAGATTGGGCGTGTAGCCGGCGGTTGGTGCTGCCATGGATGATGCCGGTCTCCCCTTTTCGCGATGGTTCTGTACCGCTCGCGCCACTGGCCCTAGCTGACGAAGGGCAGGGTAGGCTACAAGGCTGCCTCCCATCGGCAGGGCAGATAGGATGCGGTGTGTCGAGTGCGGGTCGGAGGCGATCACCGAGCGGCCCGAGCGCACCGCACAGGGCTATCGCAGGTTACGCTGCCGTGCGTGAGGCGAAACCCTCGCGCTCCCTTGCGGCGGGTGGCAGCGAAATTGGGTGAGGCCCTCATCGGACGGGAGCTGTCGCGTGTGCAGCGTGACAGCTGGCCCGGTGGCGCCGGCCGGCCAGCCGGGCCAGTATGCGCGCATGCCCGCCTGCGACCTTGTTGCGCTGCTGCCGTATGGGCTGTCCCCAGACGGGCGCCTGATGCACGTCGCCGAGGTGCCCGCGGGCCTGGCCTGCTGGTGCCGCTGCCCGTGCTGCGGCAGCCCGCTGGTCGCCCGCAAGGGCGCGCTCGTCGCGCCGCACTTCGCCCACGCCGGCGGCCGCACCTGCAAAGCGGCTTGGGAGACGACGCTGCACCGGCTAGCCAAGGAGGAGGTCTGCGCGGCCCGCGAGTTGCTGCTGCCCGAAGCTGTGGCCGAGCTGGACGGCGTGCGCGAGCCCGTGGCGGCAGCCCAGGTGTTCCGCTGCGAGGCGGTGGAGACGGAGGTGGACCTGGGCGGCCTGCGGCCCGACGCCTTGCTGCACCGGGCTGGGCGCACGCTTGCGGTCGAGTTCGCGGTCACGCACTTCTGCGAGCCCGAGAAGGTGGCCGAGCTGCGCCGCCGCGAGCTGCCCTGCGTCGAGGTAGACCTTTCGGCCGTGCCCCGGCTCGCCACCCGGGAGGCGCACACCCACGCCATCCTGCACGAGGCGCCCCGGCGCTGGCTGTTCAACGCACGCATCATCCAAGCCGAAGCGCGCCTGCGCGCGGCCGGGCAGGCGCGGGCCGAAGCCGAACGCGCCCGGCAGGCCGGGCAGCATGCCCGGCTCACCGAGGCGGTCGTCGCTGCTTGGGCTTCCCCACACCGTCCGGGCGATCCGGCCTGGGTGCGATGGGCACACGACGCCGGCTTGGGCGAGATCGTGGGCGTGCCCGTGGCGGGGCAGGAGGTGTTCGCGGTCGAGCCGGCCGCTTGGCAGGCGGTGCTGCTGCAGCTGTATATGACGGGCTCGGGCAAGGGCCGCGTCGAGGCGGGCCAAGTGCTGCAGGGCTTGCGGGAGCGAGGGGCGCTGAAGGCGCCCTTCGCAGCTGCGCGTGCCTGGGACAGCGACTTGGTCGGGCAGGTCCGGGCACGGTTGCCGGACTTCCAGCCCCCGGCCGAGGTGGTCAGCACCTACTGCGCCCATCTGGTCGGCTGCGGCGTGTTCAGGCTTGGAGCGGGTGGCTGGCGCGCGGACCCCGACACCGCCGAGGACGTCCGGGCCAGGCTGGCCGCAGCCCGATCAGCCCGGGCGGCCAGCGTGCTCTACCCGCTGGACGCCGCCTTTGGCGCGGTGGTGGACCGAGAGGTGGATGGCCCCGGCGCGCTCCCGGCGCAGCTGGAGGCGAATCCGTCCCGCCGCATCAGCCAGGCTCGGGCGGCGACGCGGGCGGCGCGGGCGGTGTTCCTCTGCTCGGCACCCTGCGTCGGGCAGCCCAACGCCGGCGTGACGGGCCAAAGCCTGCGGCTGGCGTGTGCGGAACCGGGCGACCAGTTGGCGGTGTTCGGCGAGGCGGTGCGCGAGCTGTCTGAGCGGGCGGCCTACCTCTACGAGGAAACCGGGCGCCACTGGTTCGCGACCCAACCCACCCTGAACCGCTTGGCGGACGACCGCGCGAAGGACCTGCCGGAGCATGTGGTGGACTCGGCCGTCGTGGCCGTGCTGAAGGAGGACGCCGGCGCCAAGGGCGGCTTCCACCGGGTGTTCGCCGCGCCCGACGATCCGGCGGCGGTGGACGAGGCCGAGGCGGCGTCGCTTCTGATCCTGGCGCCGGACACGACCCACGCCGGGCGCGGCGTCGCGGCCTCGCCCGCGGTGGAGGCAGCCACGGACGCGCTGACCCGCTGCCGCGGCGGGCAGCGCGGGTTCCGCAACACCTTGATCTTCGTGGCGCCCGACGAGAGCGGTTTGGCCAACGCGCGGGAGGTCGTGCGCAAGTCGCTGGCCTGGGCCGGCATCACGGCCGACAAGCGGCTGCGCGCGCAGATGACGGGGGGCCAGGTCGCCGACGCCGAGGAAAAGGAGCGGTCGTTCAAGGACGCCGCCCGCAAGGCGGTCCGCACGGCGTGGAGCCACGTCCTCTACCCCGTGCGCAGCGACACGCCCGGCAAGGCGTTCGCGCTGGAGCACGCGCCGATCACGGCGCGCGAGCGTGGGGCGGTGCCGGCGACCGTGTATGACAAGGTGCGCAACGACGGCATCGTATCGGAGCGCCTGGGCGGCGAGAGCCTGTGGCACGCGCTGAAGGACATCTGGCCGGAGGACCGGGCCCACTTGCCCGTGGCGGAGATGGCGGAGTGGTTCGGGCGCTACGTTTACCTGCCGCGACTGCGCGACCGTGCCGTGCTCGACGCTGCGGTCCGCGACGCGGCCGGCAAGCTCGACCCCCGCTTTGGCTGGGCGGAGGCGGTGGAGGCGGACGGCAGCGCCTACCGCGGCCTGCTCTGGGGCAAGGCGCCGCCGGAGGTGTTCCCGGCGTCGGCCGTGCTGGTGCGGGCAGCGGAAGCCAAGGCCCAGGTCGCCGCTGCTGCGCAGGAGCGGCAGGGAGAACCGCGGTCCGGCGCCCATCCTTCACCGGACATGGCGGAGGTGGTTTTTGTCGATCCCCCTCCCCCGCACGCTCAGCAACCAAGACGCTTCTACGGTTCGGTGGAGCTGGACCCAATGCGGCCGGTGAAGGCGCTCGACGCCATCATCAACGCCGTCGTCATGGAGTTGCAGCGCACGCCGGGCACGAAGGTGCGGCTGACGCTGGAGATCGAGGCGAATGCCCCCGACGGCTTCGAGGAGGCCGAGATCGGCGTGGTGCGGGACAACGCCAGGCAGCTCAGGTTCAAGCCGGAGGCGACCGGGTTTGACGATTGAGGAATGCCGTTCGACTGTCCCCGCATTAGCCATGCGCTTATGCGTTGATGTACGTACATCAACGCATAAGCGCATGCGCGCAGCCCTGCTTCAACACACCCACGCTGCCGTGCTTCCACGCTGTTATGCCTGCCGGTCCAGGTACTCGCCCAGCGCCGTCTCGATGACGCTCTGGTGTGTCAGCCGCCCACGCCCCTCATCCTCCACCCTGGCGACGTAGCGGCGCAGCCGGCGGTACTGCTCGGCCGTCAGCCGGAGGGACAGCGTGTGCAACCGTGTTGCAGGGATCAGGGATGTGGACGCGGTGATCCCCGCCCGGCCTGCATTCAGGCGACGCGGACGGAGATCGGGCGTCCAAGTTCCAGCATGCGGTTGAGCGCGTGGAGGGCGACGTTCACCTCCGCTGCCCGACGCTTATCCGTGCGCGAGCGCAGCCCGTCGCCGATCACCTGCTTGAACCGGCCGATGGCCGCTTCAGCGCGAGCCCGCTTCGTGTAGCCGGACGCCTTCTGCCAGGCCGCTCGGCCGTGCTTGGCGATGAACTGAAGGTGGCGGTCCCGCTGCGTGGGCGCGGCCTCGGCCGCCTCGCTCGGCACGGCCGTGGAACGCGGCGGCACGATGACCGCCGCTTCGGGATGGCGCTCGACGACCGCGGCGGACACGCTGTCCTGGTCGTACGCGCCATCGGCGGTGAACGACACGACCGGGGCTGCCACTTGGTCGAGTAAGGGTCCCACTTGGGAGGCGTCGTCGACCTCCTTGTTGGTCAGCGTCGCCGCGACGATCTGCCCGGTGTCGGCGTCCAGGCCAATGTGCAGCGTCCGCCAGGACCGGCGCGTTCTGGTGCCGTGTTTCTCGACCAGCCACTCGCCTGCGCCGCAGAGCTTGAGGCCGGTGCTGTCGACCAGCAGGTGCAGGGGCTCGCCATCACGGCGCGGGTGTGGCACCTCCAGCGTCGCTGCCCGGCGGCTGAGCGTTGTATGGTCGGGGACCGCCAAAGTGAGCCCGAGCAGGCCGATGACGGAGCCGATCAGGCCCTCGGTCTGGCGCAGCGCCAAATGGAACACCGCCCGGAGCGTGAGCGCCGTCAGGATCGCCAAAGGAGAGTACCAAGGCTGCCCGCCCGCGGTTGTGCGCGGCTCCGCCCTCCATGCCGCGACTGCCTCCTCGGTGAACCAAATCGTGAGGCTGCCGCGCTGGCGCAGAGCAGCGTCGTAGGCCGCCGAGTTCATGACCTTGCGCTTCTGCTTCGGGATGTGGTGACGGCGGTCAGCATTCAGCTTGAACGGCAAAGCGGGCATCCGGGGATCAGCAAGGGAACAAACCTCTTACGTCAGATCGCCTCCGGAGGCCACCAGACGGGTCCGTGCAACAGAGTCTCCTGCCAGCGTTGCAGAGCACCGTTTGGCCTGTTGACGGGTCGCGCCGGGCAGAAGGCGGCAGCAAGGTTGCGGAACTCTAGCATTTATGGAAGATTTTGAAACCGGGTTGCGAAAGACATGGAGCCTGACATGACGAGGTTTTCCGCAAATACGAAAGGCCAGCGGCTGCCGTGCCGGCCGTGCCCAAACGCTGCCCTGGCGGCGGCCCGCGGGTGACGGGCCACCCCGCCCCGCGCGCCTCCGGGCGCAAGGCCGGACGCCGTCCGAAGCTGTC
>CAXTUQ010000299.1:0-7485 GCA_964247405.1 uncultured Acetobacteraceae bacterium | reverse complement strand
ACCGCGACCGGACCGAAGAACGCGAGCGACAGCTCGCCCAACGCGAGGCGACGATGGCCGCGGCGGAGAAACGGCTCAACGAGCGCCTTGCGGAGCTGGTTAACCTCCAGCAGAGAATGCAGGGCCTGGAAAGCGCCTTGAAGGAACGCGACGAAGCCAACTGGACCGGCCTCGTGAGAATGTACGAAGGCATGAAGCCGCGTGACGCCGCGGCGCTCTTCAACACTCTCGACAAGCCCGTGCTTCTGGAGATCGTCGACCGGATGAAGCCGGCCAAGGCCAGTCCGGTGATCGCCGCCATGGACCCCGAGCGGGCCCGACAGGTGACGGCGGACCTGGCCGCCAAGCGGACCAAGTCCACCACCGCGATCAACTGACGGCGCCCCGGGACGATGCGCGTGGCCATCCATCGCAGCCTGAGCATCGCCCTCGACTCTCGGGCGGCGTCGAGGGTCAATGGAGACCTGCCTGGTTCGCACGGCGACGCGGACGGGCCGGGTCCCGGCTGATGCGCCGGCCGTTTTTCCTGGCCGCGGCACTGGCCCCGTTCCTTGCGACCGCTGCCGTTGCGGCCAAGTCGGGACCGGGCCTGGCGGAACTTCCGCCCCCGAAGATCGAGACGTCGCCAGGGCTGGGGCGGATGACCTTTCCGTCCGCGGGGTCGTCCGGATACGTCGTTGGCCAGGACGGCGACCGGTTGGTCGTGACCCATGTGCAAGGTGGTCGGATCAAGGATCCGCTGCGCCTGCCGCGCAACGTGATCGCCATGGCATCGGACGCGACCACCACGTCCTTGCGGCTCGTTCCGGGCGCCCGGGTCGGCACGCACCGCATCGGTACGGGCTTGATGGTGGAATTTCTCGACCCGCCGCCCTCGGTGCGCGTCGGCGGCCTGACCCTCCCGGCTGGTCCCGATCCCCTGCCCGATTGGGACGCCGCCCCGCCCGCGCCCGCGACGACGCCGGTGCCGGCCGCCATCGCGGAGCCGTCGTCCGACACGGGGATGGCGGGCGGGCCTGGTCAAGCGGCGGACGTGCGGGTGGGGGGGGGTGCGGCGGGGGCGCCCCCCGCGGCGGGGGCGGGGCGGACGTGCTGGTGGTGTCGGTTGCGCCGTCGACACAACCCGCGCCGGCTCCGGTCACCATCGAGAGCGTTCTTGGCACCGCGACGCCGACCATCCTGCTCCGTGCCGACCGGGACGTGGGTGCGGCGGCGTTCCGGGCCGGGCCTGACATCCTGGTCGTGCTCGATGCCTCGATCGAATACCGGCTGCCTGCGGCCGAGATGGAACCCATGTTCCGCCAGATCACCATTCAACGGACACAGGATGCGACGGTTCTCCGCCTTCCCATGGCTTCGGACCTGCTCCGGATCGCGCGCAGCCCACGCGGATGGCTGGTGACGACCGCGGCAGCGCAGGAGGCGATCGCCGGCATCGTGCCGCAGCTCGTCGAAGACGGCCCCGACCGGGCGAGCCTCCGCCTGCCGACGACTGCGCCGTCCCGGGTGGTGAGCCTGACCGACCCCGAACTGGGCGGCCATCTGCTGGTCGGCACCCAAAATGTTTCAGGACAGGCCATCACCACCAAGCGCACCCAGGTGCAGTTCACGCTGCGGACCACCCTGCAGGGAGTGGTCATAGCCACCCAATCGGACGACATTCGGCTGCGTCGGGACGCGGAAGGCTTCACTCTGACGGCGGGGCCGCACGCCGGCGACACCATCCTGTCCTCCGACGAGCGGCGGAACGCCGACGCCCAACTCGCAACGCCAATGTCACGCCTGTTCAACATTCCAAACGATACGGTATCCAACCTGTTGCGCCGGCTCGACCGGCAGACGCGCGACGTCGCGGACGCGCCGGCCCTGGCCCGCTCGGCGCCGCGCGTCGCCTTGGCCGAAACGCTGCTGGGGCTCGGCATGGGGGTGGAAGCCCAGGCGGTAATGGACATCGCCATGACCGAGGATCCGAAGCTGCGGGACGAACCACGCGCCATCGGCCTGCGTGCCGCAGGGGCCATGCTCGCGCACCGGGACCCGGACGGAGCCACGTTGACCGACCCTCGGCTGGACGGAACCACGGAGATGGAGCTGTGGCGGGCGTTGCTGAAGGTGGCACGTCGCCAGGCCGGAGCACAGGACGTGCATCAGCTGGTCGCCGGCCTGCCGCTCCTGATGTCCTATCCGCCCGGCCTCCGGAACCGGTTGCTGCCCCAAACCCTGGAGACGATGGCCCTCAACGGCGAGGCGGCCGCAGCCCAGGCGGCCTTGCGGCCGCTCGACGGAGAACCGGCACTGGACCTGACTAGGGCCGAGGTCCTGGAGGCAGCGGGGCAGACAGACGAGGCGCTCCGCGTGTACGATCGCGTTGCAGGCCAAGCGGATCGGCTGCAGCGCTACCAGGCCATGGTGCGGGCCGTGGAGCTGAGGCTGCGCGACGGAAAGATCGGTGCGGGCGAAGCCGTGGGCACCCTGGACCATGTGCTGTTCGGCTGGCGCGGTGTGCAGCAAGAGCTTGAACTGCGGATCCGGATCGCCGGACTGCGCCGGCAGCTCGGACAGTGGCGGGAGGCGCTGGCCGTGCTGCACGAGGGGCTTGTCGCTCTGCCCGACGATCACGAGGCGCTCGACCGCGAGATGGCGGACACCGTGGAAGCCCTGTTCACCGGGGATGCCGCGAGCCGTCTGGCGCCGGCCGACTTCGTGGCGCTCTATGACGGCAACGCCGACGCGATCCGTTCGATCCCGTGGAACGAGAAGGACGGCATGCCGCTCGTCGACCGGCTGGTCGGGCTCGGACTGCCGGGACGTGCCGAACCTCTGCTGGTCCAAGTCCTGGCACGGACGGGCGACCCGGGGCGACGCAGCGTCCTCGGCGCACGGCTCGCCATGCTGCGGCTGGACATGGACGATCCAGGCGGAGCCATCCAGGCGCTGTCCGGCACGGCGCCGGGACCCGACGCCGCCACCGGTCCCGCCGTCATGACGATCCGACAGATGCTGTATGCCCGAGCCGAGAACGCCCGCGGCAACAGCGCGGCGGCTCTGCGCATGCTGGGGATGATCGGCACCGCCGAAGCCGACGAGTTGCGGGCCGACATTCAGGGCAGCCATGGCGACTGGCCAGGCGCCGTCGCGGCGCTGACGGACCTGGAACGCAAGCGGATCGATCGCGACGACGGGCCTGCGGCGCTTCTGACGCCCGACCAGCAGGCGTTGGTGATGCGCCTGACCGTTGCGGCCACGCTGGCCGCAGACAGCGCGACGGTCACGCGGATGGCGGCGTCATACGGCCCCGCCATGGAGAAGGGCGTCTCGGCGCCGATGTTCCGCCTCATGACCTCGGCGCCGGTGCGCGACATGGCCGACCTTCCACGGGCCTACCAGGAAATCAGGACGGCCCAGAAGATCAAGGCGCAGATCGGCGGGGAGGTCCGTCCCTGAAGCCACGGGTGACGGCCGCGATGCCCGGCCGGACAGCCAGAGACGACCCGGGAAAACCCCGGCCAGGAAAGAAAGTCGAAGAATGTCGATCTACATGAATGCATCCGTGATGCTGGCCGCAACGCTCGGGGCCATCGTCGTCCTGGCACGAGGGCTGCAGATGCTGCGGTCCGGGCCGGCCGGGGCGTTCCGGCACGCGCCGGCCGCCGGGAAGCGCTTGGCCGTCGAGGAGACCTGCACGGTGGACGGCCGACGGCGCCTGGTGCTGCTGCGCTTCGACGACCGCCACCTAGTGCTCCTGACCGGCGGCCCGTCGGACCTGGTCGTGTTCCCCGCGTCCCGCGCGCCCGGACGCGCGGCATGAGGAGGCCGTCGCTCGCGGCCTGTCTCGCCGCGCCGGCCATGCTGGCGGTCGCCGTCCTGCTATGGCCGACGGCGGCCGGCGCGCAGTCGGTCAGCATTGATCTCGGCCAGGGCGGCCAGGCGGGCACCACGAGCCGGCTGATCCAGATCACCGTAGCCATGGCCGTCCTGTCGCTGGCGCCGAGCCTGCTGGTGATGGCGACAGCCTTCACGCGGATCATCATCGTCCTGTCGCTGCTGCGTTCGGGCATCGGCGCGCAGGGCACCCCGCCCAACACCGTCATCATCGGACTGTCGCTGTTCCTGACCTTCTTCGTCATGCAGCCGACCCTGGAGACGGCATGGTCGTCCGGCCTGCTGCCCATGGTTCGGGGGGAAGTCACGGATATCGCCGGCCTCCAGTCGACGGCCGAGCCATTCCGCAAATTCATGCTGTCGAACGCCAGGCCGTCCGACCTCACCTCCTTCCTTGATCTAGGCAGGGTGGCGCCGCCCGCCGACGCAGGAGAGATGCCCTGGCGGGTCCTGCTGCCGGCGTTCATCGTCGGCGAGCTCCGCCGCGCCTTCGAGATGGGATTCGTATTGTTCCTGCCGTTCCTCATCATCGACATGGTTGTGGCCAGCGTCCTGATGAGCATGGGCATGATGATGCTGCCTCCCAGCATCGTGTCCCTGCCCTTCAAGCTGGTGTTCTTCGTCCTGGTGGATGGCTGGCGACTTGTCGCCGGAAGTCTCGTGCAAAGCTTTCACACTTAACCGCTGTTGTGCATGTGCCCATTCGCCCCCTTGCCTGCTGCCCTCGCGGAGGTGCCCGACCCGCGCCAAGCCCAAGGCCAAGGCCAAGGCTACAGCATGAGACGTAGGTCGCAAGCCTGGAGGGAGATTTGCCCATGACTCGCGTGCATCGAGCAACTCTTGCCGCATTCGCCTGGAGCCTGCTCTCCATTCATCCTTCGGGTGCTCAGGTGGCATCCAGCATCTGGCCACGTTGCATCGCAGAGCGAGAGGGCCAGCAACTTGGCTTGGCTGGTTCGGTTTGCGAGTGCAGCCATGAACGAGGCGGCACCATGATCGGCAAGCCGCCGGGATGGCGATGGGCCTGCGACATCATGCGCTCGGACGGCAGCCAGCTCGAAATCCCGGCGGAGACGCCCAACGACCGGGAATCGTTGCCCTCCGGGTTCACCTACGCCCCCCAGGATGGGTCGAGCATGCAACCTGGACCACGAAATCGGCCATCCGAGCAGCCATACGGAACACAGCCAAGGAAACCAGCACCTTTGTTCGAAGGTGGGCGTCGGTGATAGAGGCCGCGGGGGCGACGGTGATGGGGTGGACGCCCCCCGACGGCATCTACGTGCCAAGGTGGAGGTGTTGACCGACCACCTGAGGAGGCGTCCGTGGGACAGGCTAGCACAATCGGATTGGATCTTGCGAAGCGGGTTTTCCAGGCACACGGGGCGGATGCGTCCGGCCACGTGCTGTTCCGCAAGCGGCTGGTGCGGGCGAAGCTGCTCGCGTTCTTCGCCGACCAGCCGCCGTGCACAGTGGCGATGGAGGCCTGCGCCGGCGCGCATCATTGGGCGCGCGAGATCGGCCGGCTGGGCCACACGGTGCGGCTGATCCCGCCGGCTTACGTCAAGCCGTATGTGAAGCGGCAGAAGAACGACACGGCGGATGCCGAGGCAATCTGCGAAGCGGCCCAGCGGCCGAGCATGCGCTTTGTGCCGGTGAAGAGCGAGGAGCAGCAGGAAAACGGGGTCGTGTTCCGGGCGCGGGACCTCTTGGTGCGCCAGCGCACGCAGTGCATCAACGCGCTGCGCAGGCACCTGTCCGAGTATGGCTACATCTTCCCTCAAGGCATCACGCATGCCGACACGCTGATCGTCCATGTCCAGAATCCGGACACCTTGCTGCCGGAGAGCGCTCGATCTGTCATGGCGGTGCTGGTCGGCACCTACACTGCACTCGGAGCGCAGATCCAGGCGCTGGATGCCGAGATCACCCGGCGCGCGAAGGCCGACCCGGTCGCGCGCCGGCTTATGACGATCCCCGGCATCGGCCCGATCGCCGCCACGGCGATCACGGCGCTCGTGCCGGCGCCGGAGGGCTTCCGGGCCGGGCGGGACTTCGCCGCCTGGCTCGGGCTCGTGCCGCGGCAGAAATCGACCGGGGGCAAGCAGAAACTCGGAGCGATTTCGAAGATGGGCGAGCGGACCATCCGGCGTTTGTTCATCCTGGGCGCCAGCGCCGTGGTCCGCTGGGCCGGTCAGCGCGATGCGCCAGCGGATTCATGGCTGGCGGGGATGCTGGCGCGCAAGCCGAAGATGCTGGTCACGGTGGCGCTGGCCAACAAGACGGCCCGCATTGTCTGGGCTTTGCTGGTCAAGGGGGATGTGTATCGAGCTCCGGTCGTGACGGCGTAAGCCGGCCACAGCCGCGAGCGCGTGGGGCGAGCGGAAGGAAGATATGGCGCAACGGTTGGCGAGACGGGATCGGGGCAACCAGGCTGCAACACCGTACTCTGAGTACGCGACCGTGATTTGGACCCGATCCGCGAACTCCCATACAGGCCCGCAGCAGTTCGCTGCCGCACCAGAGGCCGGACAGATGGCAGCATCCGACCACGCGCCACAACTAATCCAGAAGTTTTCTCCTTGCCCAGACGGGGGCGTCCACAGATGCATGGACCGGTGCGAGACACGCAGTGATCCCAGCCCCGCCTGCGTTCAGGCGACGCGGACGAAGCTCGGGCGTCCCAGGTCCAGCATGCGGTTCAGCGTATGGACGGCGACGTCCACCTCAGTTGCTCGGCGCTGGTCGGTGCGCGAGCGCAGCCCGTCGCCGATCACCTGCTTGAACCGGCCAATGGCCGCTTCGGCTCTGGCCCGCTTCGTACTTCCGGACGCCTTCTGCCAGGCCGCTCGGCCGTGCGTGGCGATGAACTGTAGGTGGCGGTCCCGCTGCGTAGGCGCGGTCTCGGCCGCCTCGCTCGGCACGGCCGTGGAACGCGGCGGCACAATAATGGCTGCTGCAGGGTAGCGCTCGGCGACGGCGGCGGACACGCTGTCCTGGTCGCAGGCGCCATCGGCAGTGAACGACGCGACCTCGCCCGGCATTTGGTCGAGCAAAGGACCCACTTGGGAGCCGTCGTCGACCTCCTTCCGGGTCAATGCCGCCGCGACGATCTGGCCGGTGTCGGCGTCCATGCCGATGTGCAGCGTCCGCCAGGACCGTCGCGTTTTGGCGCCGTGTTTCTCGATCAGCCACTCGCCCGCGCCGCAGAG
This sequence comes from uncultured Acetobacteraceae bacterium, assembly GCA_964247405.1. Taxonomy (GTDB): domain Bacteria; phylum Pseudomonadota; class Alphaproteobacteria; order Acetobacterales; family Acetobacteraceae; genus CAHJXG01. The sequence goes on along the minus strand of CAXTUQ010000299.1, from coordinate 391 downwards.
CTTGGGGCCTGTGCTGTCCACCAGCAGGTGCAGGGCCGGGTCGGCCAGCTCGACCTGCAGGTCCGGCGTTTCCGGTGCTCGGCTCCCGAGTGCCCGCACCGCGTCTTTGCCGAGCACCTGCCGGCAGTAGCTCCGCCGCAGGTAAGGCGAACCGCTCGTCCCGCCGAGGCGCAGCGCTCCATCGCTTTCAGTGCAGGAGACGAGGCCGGTGCCCGCTTGGCGTCGCGGCTGGCCATGTCGGTCAGCGGCGACACGCTGCTGCGCCTGATCCTGGCGAAACCGGAGGTTTGCGCCGGGACGGCGCCGTTGCCGGCGGCACCCACGCCACGCGTCATCGGCAGGTGCCGTCGTGACTTGTGTGGAAATTGCTTAGTCGGTGTGTCTCCGGCGG
>CAXTUQ010000298.1:0-7496 GCA_964247405.1 uncultured Acetobacteraceae bacterium | reverse complement strand
CCGCCCAGCAGCGCGCCCGCGAGCGCGCCGAGGCCGCCGACCGCGGCAGGGTTGTTGTTCCCAAGCTCCTGCCGCGGCGAACCCGCGGCGCGCTTGGCCATGTCGGCGAAGTTCCCCAACATGCCGCCGAGGCCGCCCTGCGCCTGGCTCGATCCATGCGACGCGCCCGGTCCGGCCATCCCGCCCGGCATGGCGCCGGGGCCTTGCTGCGCGCCGCCTCCGCCAAGCTGCGCCATGACCTGCTGCAGCAGCCCGCCGCCCGATCCCGTCTGGACCGCCGCGCCGAACCGGTTGGCGGCGGAGGGAGCGGACTGATGTTCAGCCAACGACCCCAGCAATTTCAACGCATCGAACATTGCATTTTCCTAACATAAGCAAGGACGCATGAGCCATCTTGCATGGCGCGCTTCGCTCAACGGCGATACGCGCCGCCATTGTAGAGCGATCCGAGATTGCTGCCGTCATTGCTTGAAGCGGAAGCATTCGTTCCGCTGTAGCGGGGATCGCTCGGCACTGGGCGGTAACTGGAATCACGGCTGCTTCTGCCGTCATAGGGAACCGGCTGCTGCTGCATCGCCGTGCGCTCGCGTTCGGCTTTGGCGTTGGCCATGCGGCGGCCGACCACGCAGCCGCCCACCGCGCCCAGCACCCCGTGCCCCGCGTAGTGTCCCGCGACGCCGCCAAGGACTGCTCCCTTGATGCAGCCCTTCGCGTCCGCCGGCGCCGCCGGTCCGGCCGTGGCCAAGGCGGCCAGGGCGGCGATGGCAAGTCCTGATTTCATCATGGCTCTTGTTCCTGTGTTGCGCGTCATCCGGCATGCAGCCGGCCCGCCGCCGGGCCGGCTGCATGCGATCACCAGGCAGGAGCGTCAGGCGATCGGCGTCTTCTCCGGCATCGCCGACAGGGCGCGCGGCAGGCTCTGGTCGTCCTCGCGGAACAGCATCTGCCCGGCGAAACCGGCGAACACTGCGCCGGCGATGGGCGCCAGCCAGAACAGCCAAAGCTGCGCGACGTAGGCGCCGCCGGCAAACAGCGCAGGCCCGGTGCTGCGGGCCGGGTTGACCGAGGTGTTGGTGACCGGGATCGAGATGAGGTGGATCAGCGTCAGCGCCAGCCCGATGGCGATGGGCGCAAAGCCCGCCGGGGCATGGGAGCTGGTGGAGCCGAGAATGACCATCAGGAAGAAGAAGGTCAGCACCACCTCGATCACCAGGGCGGACGCCAGGCCGTACTTGCCCGGGCTGAGGTCGCCGTAGCCGTTGGACGCGAAGCCCGCCATCTCGAAGCCGGGCTTGCCCGAGGCCACGAGGTAGAGTGCCCCCGCCGCGACCACGGCGGCCACCACCTGCACGACGACGTAGGGCACCACGCTCGCGGTGGGGAACCGTCCGGCGACGGCGAGGCCCACCGTGACCGCCGGGTTGAAATGCCCGCCGGAGATATGCCCGACCGCGTAGGCCATGGTGAGCACCGTCAGGCCGAAGGCGAGCGCGACGCCTGCGAAGCCGATGCCGAGCTGCGGGAACGCCGCCGCCAGCACCGCGCTGCCGCAGCCGCCGAAGGTGAGCCAAAAGGTGCCGAGGAACTCGGCCGAGAGTTTTTGCGACATGGTCATAAGCGTGTTCTCCTTTGTGTCGAGTTTGAAGGCCTAAGCCGCCACCGCTCCGAGCGCGGAGGCGGGCATGGGGTCGTGCTCGCTCAGCCGGACCCGCATCCGTTCGGCCAGACGCAGCACGCCGAGCATCAGCGCGGTGCGGTCGGTCCGCTCGTCGTCGGCGCTGCGGACATCGAGGACGCAGCTCAGCTCCATCCCGATCCCGTCCGGCCCGATGGCGGTGACGCCCACCGCGGCCGAGCCGGCCCGGACGTGCGGCACCTCCGCCGCCAGCGCGAGCAGCCCGTCCATGAACGCCGCGAGCGCGGCCGGCGCGGTGGGATGCGTGACCAGCAGCTTCGCCTTGAACACCCGGTGCCGCCGGGTGCCGAGGTTGTTCACCGTCGCGTCGGCCAGCTTGCCGTTGGGCACCACCAGCAGGCTGTCCTCCCCGGTGCGGATGCGGGTGGAACGGATGCCGACGTGCTCGACGGTGCCTTTCGCCTCGCCGGCCTCGATCCAGTCGCCGCGGCGGAACGGGCGGTCCGCCACCAGGATGCCGGCGCCGAACACGTTGGACAGCGTTTCCTTGGACGCGAAGGCCACCGCGAGGCCGCCGATGCCGAGGCCCGCGATCACGCCCTCGTAGGGCAGCGACAGCGCGTCGGCGATGAAGGTCAGCCCGCCCGCGAGCAGCACGAGCTTCAAGGCGCCCATCACCAGGGACACCACGATCTCGTCCATCGTGCCCGCCCCCGCCCCGGCGCGGCGCGTGACGCTGGCGCCGAAGGTGTCGATCAGCTTCCAGCCGCCCCACATCAACGCCAGCGCCAGCACCACGTCGGTGGCGCCGCTCGAAACGCGCTTGGCGCCTTCCGGCAGGCCGAGCACCGGGACGGCGAAGTGGTAAAGCAGCAAGCCGATGGCCAGGCGCAGCGGCCAGCGGAACTGGCGCTCCGCCGACGCCTGCCGTCCGCCCACGGCCCGGCGCAGCACGGCCAGCGCAAGCCAGCCCGCGGCGAAGGCGACGGCGAAGCCCGCCGCCAGCAGCGCCAGCACGCCGATGCCCTGCCACGCTTCCAGCGAGCCGAACCGCGTGGACAAGGCGGGCGCCCGGTCGAGCACCCAGCGGCGGACGCGCATGTAGGTGGAGGGCACGTCGGGCAGCGCGCCGCCCTGCACCTCCGGCATGTCCTCGATGGCCGTGTAAAGCTCCCGCGCCGAATGCACCGTGTCGGCGGTGAAGCGCCAGCCGGCGGCCTCGTTGCCGGGGCCGGGGGTGCCAGGCGCCAGCACCATCTGGCCGGCCGGATGGCTGAACACGGTGTAGGGCACGCGGCTCCCCGGGTCGTCCGGGATCTCCTGCGGCACGACCTGGCCGATGCGGTCCATCGCCTCGTTGAGGTAGGCGGCCGCCAGCTCGCCCTCATAGGCGCGGGTGGCGGCGCTGAACCGCGACAAGTCCAGGCTGTCCAGCACCTGCGCCCGCCCGCTGCCGTCCCACTCCCCGAAGCCGTCTGCGAAGCTGCGCATGGCGTCGCGGGCGGTCGCCCGGCGCTTGAAGTCGTCCGGCGGCGGCAGGCGCCCGCCGGACCGGGCGAGCAGGGCCTCGCGCAGCTTGCCGAGGTCGCCCTCCGGCATGGAAACGCGCCACAGCTTGTCGGCCCCGCGCAACAGGCTGAGCGGCAGGACCACGCCGGTGCCGGCCTGCTTCAGCTCCAGGTCGAGCCGGTCGCCCTCGGTGCGGCGGCCCGGGATTGCAAAGAGTTGGAAGGTGGTCTGATCGACCAGCTCGAACAGGGAGCGCGCGGCGGCGAGCTTCTGGCCGGGCGCCATGGCTTGCCCGGCCTCGCCGAACTCCATGACCGCGGCGGCCTCCGCCCACTCGTTGGGATCGCCCGACCGGGCGGCGTTGCCGGCCATGACGAAGCTCCGCAGCGCCTGGCGCGCGCCCGCCTGGTCCAGGACGACGCCGCCCGCGGCGGCTTGCACGCGCGCCCCGGTCCACCATTCGCCGGTCTCGAAGCGGCCCATGAAGCTTTGGCCGTCCGGCGCCATCACGAAGGTGATCTGGCCGGAGCGCGGTCCCTCCGTCCATTGGCCGTGCAGCTCGCGTCCCTGCGCCGTGCCGGCGATCTGCCCGCCATAGGCCGGGTACGACCCGGAAACCTGGGCGGCCTGCTGCCGCAACTCCATGCGCGCGCCGCCCTCGCGCCAACGGGTGTCCCACTGGCCGGTCCAGGAGGGGCCGGTCCAGGACGGTTCGGCCGCCCGTGCCGGCGCCCACGTCGGCAGGGATGAGAGCAGCGTGAAGCACAGGGCGAGCAGCAGGTGCATCAATGAAGTCCCTTTGTCGAATGGCTTGCGGCAAGGCGTTCAGACGCAGCATCAAGCCGGTCCACCAGCCGGCGCGCCTCGTTGAGCCGGGCGACCGCCTGGCGCAGCAGCCCGTCGCGCCGCGCGGGGTCGCCGCATTGCGCCGCTTCCCGCAGGAGGGATGTCGCGTGGTCCCGCAGGTCCTGCGCCTGGCGGTCGCTGTCGCCGTCGCCCATGCCGATGCTGCCGCTGCAATCACGGCAGAGACTTAGCGCCGCCGCCGCGTCCGGCCTTGGAGCGGCTTGCGATCCTTTATTGAAATCTTGCGGTTCATCGCGCTTGCTTGATCGAGCAAGCGGTTTTCAGGCCGTGGCGGCGCGGAAGCGTCCAGGCGTGACGCCGGTTTCCCGCCGAAAGGCGGCGGTGAAATGGCTTTGGTCCGCGAAGCCCACCAGCGCCGCGATGGCCGCAAGGCTTTCCTTGCCATGCCGCAACAGGATCTTGGCGCGCTCGACCCGGCGCTGCACCGTGTATCGCTGCGGCCCCACGCCCACCACGTCCTTGAAGCTGCGGCTGAAATGGCAGGGGCTGAGGCAGGCGACCGCCGACAGCTCCGCCAGGGTCAACTCCGCATCGAGGTGCGCCTCGACGTATTCCAGCACGCGGCGCATGCGCCGGGGCGGCAGGTCCGGCTGGCGGTCCGGCGACGGCTTGAATCGCTGGGCCACGCGCATGGCGATGGCCGTGATGAGGCTGTCGGCCAGCAGGCGATCCACCCGGTCCTCGCCGATCTCCTCAACCAGGGAACGGAGAAGCTGGGCGAGCAGAGGGTCGGAAAAGGCCAGCGCAGGCTCGGCCTCCGGGGCGCGGGACAGGTCCGGCGCGGCCGTGCCGTAAAGCTCGGCGCCCCAGCAGACATGGGCGTAGCGCGAGCCGCTGCCCGCCGTCCGGTATGCAGGCCCGGCCGGGTAGAAACTCAGCGGCCCGGCGCTCGGCCCGAGTTGCTGAGGCCCGAGTTGCTGGGGCGGGCCGCCATCGACCTGCAGCAGCAAGGGCGGCATCGGGGTCAGGGCGAGCACGAGGCGGTGCTGGTCGCTGCGCCAGGTCCCCTCGCCCACGCCGCGGTCATAAACCCCGGCCCCTGCCTCGTGCCACTGACGCCATGACAGGACGCGCCGTCCGCGCAGGTCGGAAACGCCATCCGTGTTTGGCTGCTGCGGTCCGGCGGGAGCGAGCGGGGCGTCACGCATAAGGCTGGACCCTCTGCCGAGTGGGTCCCGCAACCCTAAGCTGCTGCTTACGGTGAATCCAGCGTTATTGCAGAGGTAATCGAACCGGGCTGGGCGTCCTAGTCGTCCCGGTGCACGCGCTCCATGCGCTCATGCCGTTCCTGCGCCTCGATCGACATGGTGGCGATCGGGCGGGCCTCCAGGCGCTTGAGGCCGATCGGCTCATCCGTTTCTTCGCAATACCCATACACGCCGTTGTCAATGCGGGACAACGCCTGGTCGATCTTGCTGATCAGCTTGCGGGCGCGGTCGCGGGTGCGAAGCTCCAGCGCACGGTCGGTCTCGACGCTGGCGCGGTCGGTGATGTCGGCTTCCAGGATGCCGCCCTGCGACAGGCTGGCCAGCGTGCCGTCGGCCTCGCGCAGCAGCTCCGCACGCCAGCGCAGCAGCTTCTGGCGGAAGTACTCCGCCTGGATCGGATTCATGAATTCTTCGGCATCTGTGGGCCGGTAGTCAGGCGGCAGAGTAAGCATCATGGCCGGAAACCCTTCGCTGACAATCACCCCTTGGCGAGGTTGCCGGCCTTATACCTACGCCCGGGCCGCAATGCCAAGGCCCCGTCACGCAACCCGATGGTTTCACGCGATTATGCAAAAAGTCGAACCCCGACTGTCACCCGCGCGCCGCAACCTGCAATGACCGCTCCAACTTCAGGTTGCAGCTAACAGGGAGCATGGCGGGCCGCCTCAATTTGGGCGCGCATCGCGATGGCCTGCACAACTGCCTCAAGGCGCGGATCAACGGCCGCGGGGCCGCGCCGCGCCGTGTCGGCAAGTCGGGACAGCGCCGCCGACGTTCCCTCCGGGTCGCCCCCCAACAAGGCGCGCTGCATGGAGGACAGGTCGTCCAGCATCGCCCCGGCATGACGCCGCGCCGCGCGGTCCTGCACGGCGTCGGCCTCGGCTTCCTGCAACGCCAGCAGGCCGTGCAGGCCCACCGGCGCCGGCTTCGCAACGGCGGCGGGCGCGGGCGCGTCGGCCTCCTCCAGCACATGGAAGCCGCCGGGTCCCGCTTTGCCACGGGGGCGGAGGGCGGCGGAGGCCGGCTGGCCCAATGCGGCGACGATGCTCATGACCTACCCGATCCTCCCGACCCATCCGACGGCTGCATCTTGCGCCACGACGCCTTTACGATCCGTAAACGTTTTCCGCGTAGCCTCCCGTCCATGATCCGCAGTCTCGCCCTCCTGCTCGCCCTCTCGCTCGCCCTGGCCGCATTCGCCCCGGCTGCATCCGCCCAGGTGCGGATCAAGGACATCGCCGACGTGGAAGGCGTGCGCGACAACCAGTTGGTCGGCTACGGCCTGGTGGTCGGCCTGAACGGCACCGGGGACCGGCTGGACAGCGCCGTGTTCACCCGGCAGTCGCTGATCGGCATGCTGGAACGCCTCGGCGTCAACACGCGCGACCAGGAAGCCCGGCTGCAAACCAAGAACGTCGCCGCCGTCATGGTCACGGCGAACCTGCCGGCCTTTGCCCGCAGCGGTAGCCGGATCGACGTGGCGGTGTCGGCGCTCGGCGACGCGAAGGACCTCACCGGCGGCACGCTGCTGGTGACGCCGCTGCTGGGCGCGGACGGGGAGGTGTATGCGGTGTCGCAGGGGGCGCTGGCGACCGGGGCCATCGCGGCGCGCGGGGCGGCGGCGTCCGTGACACGCAACGTGCCGACCTCCGCCCGCATCGCCAATGGCGCCAGCGTGGAGCGGGAGATCCCCTTCCAGCTCGGAGCCAAGGCGGTGCTGCGGCTCGGCTTGCGCAACCCGGACCTCACTACGGCGCGGCGCATGGCGGACGCGATCAACCGCGCGCTCGGCGGCGGTTTCGCCCGGGCGACCGACCCGCGCACCGTCGCCCTGCAACTGGCCGGGCGCGACCCCATCGACGCCCTGGCCCGCATCGAGGACCTGCGGGTCGAGCCGGACAGCCCGGCCATCGTCGTGATCGACGAGGCGAGCGGCACGGTCGTCATGGGCGCCAACGTCCGCATCAGCACGGTCGCCATCGCCCAGGGCAACCTCACGATCCGCGTGTCGGAAACGCCGCAGGTCAGCCAGCCGGAGCCGCTGTCGAACGGGCAGACCGTGGTGACGCCGCAGACCCGCATCCAGGTCGATGACCAGGCCGACCGCCGGCTCGGCATCCTGCGCGGCGGCGTCACGCTGCGCGACCTGGTGGCCAGCCTGAACGCGCTGGGCGTCGGCCCGCGCGACATGATCAGCATCCTGCAATCCATCAAGGCAGCCGGCGCCTTGCAGGCCGACTTGGTGGTTCGGTGAGGCGGGGGCGCTGATGCAGGTC
>CAXTUQ010000297.1:0-7501 GCA_964247405.1 uncultured Acetobacteraceae bacterium | reverse complement strand
GCCTGGAACACCGCGGCGTCCGCCGCCCGGCCCGGTGCGCCCGCCGCACCCGATGCCCGCCACCGCCCCGGACCACCTCGTGGACCTGCCGACCCGGCCGGAGCAGGCGCTGCTTTACCGGCTGAACGGCGACGACAACCCGCTGCACGCGGACCCTGCGGTGGCCGAAGCCGCCGGGTTCCCCCGGCCGATCCTGCATGGGCTGTGCACCCTGGGCGTCGTGGGCCACGCGCTGCTGCGCACGCTCGGCGGCTATGACCCGACGCGCTTCCAGGCGCTCGACCTGCGTTTCTCCGCGCCGGTGTTCCCTGGGGAGACGATCCGCACCGAGATCTGGGATGACGGCGCGTTCCAGGCGCGCGTGGTCGGGCGGGACGTGCTGGTGGTCAGCCACGGGCGCACCGTGTTCAAGCCGGAAGCGAGGCAGGCATGATGCTCCAAGGCAAGGTCGCAATCGTCACCGGCGCCGGCGGCGGCATCGGGCGGGAGATCGCGGTGGCGATGGCGCTGGCCGGCGCGTCCGTCGTGGCGAACGACATCGGCGCGTCGCTCTCCGGCGAAGGCCAGTCGGCCTCCCCGGCCGAGCAAACGCAGCAGATCATCGCCCAGCGCGGCGGGCAGGCGGCCGTCAGCACCGACAGCGTCTCGTCTTGGGCCTCGGCGCAGCGCATCGTGCAGGCGGCGATGGACGGCTTCGGCCGGGTGGACATCGTGGTGAACAACGCCGGCATCCTGCGCGATACGATCTTCCACAAGATGACGCCGGAGGACTGGCTGCAGGTCATCGACGTGCACCTGAACGGCAGCTTCTTCGTCAGCCGCGCCGCGGCCGAGCACTTCCGGGCGCAAGGGTCGGGCGCCTACGTCCACATGACCAGCACGTCGGGCCTGGTGGGCAACTTCGGCCAGGCGAACTACTCGGCGGCCAAGCTCGGCATCGCGGCGCTGTCGAAGTCCATCGCGCTCGACATGCAGCGCTTCGGCGTGCGCTCCAACTGCATCGCGCCGTTTGCCTGGAGCCGCATGACCAGCTCGATCCCGGCGGACACGCCGGAGCAGCAGGCGCGCGTCGCCAAGCTGCAGCAGATGACGCCGGACAAAAACGCGCCGATGGCGGTGTTCCTCGCCTCCGACGCGGCGGCCGGCTTCACCGGGCAGGTCTTTGCAACCCGCTACAACGAGATCTTCCTGATGAGCCAAAGCCGCCCGCTCCGCTCCGTGCACAGGGCCGAGGGCTGGACGCCCGCGCTGATCGCCGAGCACGCCGCCCCGGCGCTGCGTCCCAGCCTGCTGCCGCTCGACCGCAGCCAGGACGTGTTCGGCTGGGACCCCGTCTGATGGCGCCCGACACGATGCCAGGTCCCTCCGCGCGCGACGACCATGCCGAGATCCGCGAGGAAGTCCGCAAGCTCTGCGCCCGCTTCCCCGGCGAGTACTGGCGCAAGCTCGACGAGGTCCGCGGCTACCCGACCGAGTTCGTGTCCGCGCTGACGGAGGCCGGCTACCTGTCCGTGCTGATCCCCGAGGAGTACGGCGGGTCGGGCCTCGGCATCTCGGCGGCGGCGGCGATCCTGGAGACGATCCAGGCGGAGGGCTGCAACGGCGGCGCCTGCCATGCCCAGATGTACACCATGGGCACGATCCTGCGGCACGGCTCAGACGAGCAGAAGCAGCGCTATTTGCCCAAGATCGCGTCCGGCGAGCTGCGCTTGCAAGCCTTCGGCGTGACGGAACCCGGCAGCGGCACGGACACCACGGCGCTGCGCACCACGGCCCGGCGCGACAATGACGGCTACGTGGTCAACGGCCAGAAGATCTGGACCTCGCGCGCCGAGCACTCCGACCTCATGCTGTTGCTCGCCCGCACCACGCCGCGCGACCAGGTGGCGAAGAAGACAGAAGGGCTGTCCACATTCATCGTGGACATGAAGGCCGCCCACGGCCTGACCATCCGGCCGATCCGCACGATGATGAACCACAACTCGTGCGAGGTGTTCTTCGACGAGATGCACATCCCGGCCGACAGCCTGCTGGGCGAGGAGGGCCGCGGCTTCCGCTACATCCTCGACGGCATGAACGCCGAGCGCCTGCTGATCGCCGCCGAGTGCATCGGCGACGCCCGGTGGTTCACCGCCAAGTCCACGGCGTACGCCAACGAGCGCCGCGTGTTCAACCGGCCCATCGGCCAGAACCAGGGCGTGCAGTTCCCCATCGCCCGCGCCTACGCGCAGATGCGCGCGGCGGAGTTGATGGTGCGGGACGGGCTGGAGCGGTTCGAGGCCGGGCTGCCGTGCGGCGAGCAGGCCAACATGGCGAAAATGCTGGCGGCGGAAGCCAGTTGGGCCGCGGGCGAAGCGTGCATCCAGACGCATGGCGGCTTCGGCTTTGCCGAGGAGTATGACGTGGAGCGCAAGTTCCGCGAAACCCGGCTCTACCAGGTCGCGCCCATCAGCACCAACCTGATCCTGTCCTACGTCGCCGAGCACGTGCTCGGGATGCCCCGCTCCTATTGATGGGCGCGCTTGACGGCCTGCTGGTGCTCAGCCTGGAGCAGGCGGTCGCGGCGCCGTATTGCAGTTCCCGTTTGGCGGACGCCGGCGCCCGGGTCATCAAGATCGAGCGGCCGGAAGGGGACTTCGCCCGCGGCTACGACGCCGCGGTGCACGGCCTGTCCAGCTATTTCGTTTGGCTGAACCGCGGCAAGCAGAGCCTGGTCGCCGACCTCAAGCACCCGGACGACGCGGCGCTGCTGCACTGCATCCTGGCGCACACGGACGTGTTCATCCAGAACCTGGCGCCCGGCGCTGCGGAGCGCGCCGGGTTCGGCAGCGCCGCGCTCCGCGCCCGCCACCCGCGGCTGATCACGGTGGACATCACCGGCTACGGCGCGGGCCACGACTACGCCGACATGAAGGCATACGACCTGCTGGTCCAGGCCGAGAGCGGCTTGGCGTCGGTCACCGGGCACCCCGCCGGGCCGGGCCGCGTCGGGGTCAGCGCCTGCGACATCGCCTGCGGCATGTCGGCGTTTGCCGCGGTGCTGGAGGCGCTGATCGGCCGCGGCGTCACCGGCCGGGGCCGCGGCCTGGCGTGCAGCCTGTTCGACGGCATGGCGGACTGGATGACGGTGCCGCTGCTCTACACGGAGGGCACCGGCCGCGTCCCCGCCCGCCTCGGCCTCGCGCACCCGTCCATCTGCCCCTACGGCGCGTTCGCGACGAGCGACGGCGCGCTGGTCCTCATCGCCATCCAGAACGAGCGGGAATGGGCGGGCTTCTGCGCCGGGTTCCTGGACGAGCCTGGCCTCGCCGGCGGCGGACGGCCATATCGCCGCTGCCTTCCTGCGCCTGTCCCGCGACGCCGCCGCCACCCGGCTGCGCGCGGCCAAGACCGCCTATGGCTTCGTCAACGACGTGCCGGCGCTGGCGCGGCACCCGGCCCTGCGCCGCACGGCGGTGCAGGTGCCGGGCGGAGTGGTGCAGCTCGTGGCGCCGCCGGTGATCCAGGATGGGGAGGCGCCCGCGCTCGGGCCGGTGCCGGGCATCGGCGAGCACTCCGCCGCCATCCGCGACGAATTCAGGGGGGACTGCGCATGACGGACGACTTCGACCTGGTGATCCGCGGCGGCACGGTGGTGACCGCGGCCGAGCAGTTCCGCGCCGATGTCGGCATAAGCGGCGGGCGCATCGCGGCCGTGGGCGCCAACCTCGCCGGCGCCCGCACGCTGGACGCCGGCGGCCTGCTGGTCCTGCCCGGCGGCGTGGATTCGCATTGCCACATCGAGCAGCTCCAGCCCGGCGGCGGCGCCGACGAGGAAAGCTGGGAAACCGGCAGCCGCAGCGCGCTCGCCGGCGGGACCACGAGCGTCGTCAGCTTCTCCACCCAGTTCAAGGGCCGTGCCATCGGGCCGTCGCTGGCCGAGTACCGGCAACGCGCCGGGCAGGCGATGGTGGACTACGCCTTTCACCAGATCGTCACCGACCCGACCGACGCCGTGCTGGCCGAGCTGCCCGGCATCATCGCGAGCGGCGTGCGCAGCCTCAAGGCGTTCCTCACCTATGACCCGCTGCGGCTCGATGACCGGCAATACCTCCGCGTGCTGGCCGCCGCCCGCCGCCACGGCGCGCTGGTGACGGTGCATTGCGAGAACTACGACGCCATCGGCTGGATGACCGAGGCCCTGCTGGCCGCCGGCCTGACCGCGCCAAAATACCACGCCTGGTCCCGCCCGCCCGTCTTGGAGCGGGAAGCGACGCACCGCGCCATCGCGCTGGCGGAACTGGTGGACCAGCCGATCCAGGTGTTCCACGTGTCCTGCCCGGAGGTGGCGGAGGAGATCGCCCGCGCCCGCGCCCGCGGCGTGCGGGTCTGGGGGGAGACGTGCCCGCAATACTTCGTGCTGTCCGCCGCCGACATGGACCGCCCGGGGTTCGAGGGCGCCAAGTTCATGTGCAGCCCGGCCCCGCGCGACGCGGCGGCGACCGCCGGGCTGTGGGAGGCGATCCGGTTCGGCACGCTCGACGTGGTCAGCAGCGACCATAGCGGCTGGAGCTACGACGGCCCGCGCGGCAAGCGGGTCAACGGCGCCGATGCAAACTTCCGCGACATCCCGAACGGCGTGCCGGGCCTGGCTGCCCGCCTGCCGATCCTGTGGAGCGAGGGCGTGGCGGCCGGGCGCATCGGCGCCAGCGACTTCGTGCGCCTGACCGCGACGCAGCCCGCGCGCTTGTTCGGCCTGCATCCCCGGAAGGGCAGCGTCATTCCCGGCGCCGACGCGGACCTCGTGCTGTGGGACCCGGCGCGGCGCACCACCCTGACCAACGCCCTGATGCAGCACGTCATCGACTACACGCCCTATGAGGGCTTGGCCGTCACTGGCTGGCCGGTGGCGACGGTGCGCCGGGGCGAGGTCGTGATGCAGGACGGCCGGGTCACGGCCCAGCCCGGCAGCGGCCAGTACCTTCCTGTCGCGCCCTACGACATGATCGCGCCGCGCGGCGTGCTGGCCCACGGCTTTGATCCATTCGGTAGCGATAGCGGGGGCGCTTGTTCCTGACGCCCCGCCGGCCAATATGATGGAGATGGCTGGAGCACGGAGTCCTGCATGAGCGCGGTGATCGAGTTCAAGCACCGCAAGGATGATACGTTATGGGCCGTAATGGCCTCGGTCGGCCGCACGACCCGCGTGGCCGAAATCTTCCCTAGCCGCGAGCGCGCCTTGGCCGACCGGACCTGGCGGGAGCAGCAGATCCGGGCCTACGCCAGCCTGCTGCAATCCTGCCGCCAGCCGGCGCCCTGCTACAGCGTGGCGCCGATCCGCCCGGCGGATCTGCCGCGGGCTTGGAAGCCGTTGCCGGCTTTGGGGTTTTTGCGGGGGCAGTTCATCTAGGACGTTGCCTGCATACCCGGCTACACTGGCGGCAAGGCCAGGAGCAAGATTTCGAGAGGTTGGGAGCCGCTACCAATTTCACACAATCAGCCCATGCAAGAATTCTGACCTGGCAAGTACTTTAGAGAATGTCTCCACTGGACAACCCCATAGTCTCTCGTCCTTTTCTCTGCGCATCTCGAATGACGCCCAACCAGGATTCGTCTCCGGCCTTGAGTGCCACTATCAGATCGGTCGCGACCGAAGCATACTTGCCTCTGCCATTACCCCTGCGATTATAGGCCTCCAAAGCGGTGTATCCACCCGGAACATCGCCGTATAGAAGCAAGAGAACTGCTTTGTCAAAAACATGGCCTAGATTGTTGTGTGCCTCCACATCCACCTTCGTGACGCTTACCGCACTGCTTTCGACCATGGAGAAGAATTCAGCGACCTGAGTAGGCGGCCCGCAACATCTACGCCATGCGATGTCGTCGATACTAACTGCTTCGATTACTTTGCCAGATACCTCATTGGCACCACCAATAAAATAGCTTCCATTCAAAAGACGATTACCATAGTCAAGCTTTGGTTCAGAACCTAGATGCCAGGTTGGACAAATAATTGACCAAACATAAAACGTGCTTTTATATGAAGTGCTTTCAATTAGCAGTCCTTCAACGAAATCTCCTATAGTGTATTTCAGCAAAAAACATGTTTTGTATTGAAAAACTTCTTGATAAAATTCTGATAAAATCTGACAGGCATCTCTAACAACACGCTTTTTTTTCGGCATTATCGCACCTTGACCCTTATTGCAATAACAGGAACATTCAATATTCCTTCTAAGCCAAGAACGTTTTGCAGTATTTGTCTTGTCCGGCTTGCCGACAGACTGCTATAATCATCAGCTACAGCCCCAGTCTTGTAGTCAAAAATTGCTGTGACCACGCCGTTCTCTCTCAAAATCACGTCGGTTCTGACTGACCCATCAGCTCCGTATCTTGCTATTTCACCAAGGGAAAATGACTGTTCCACAGCAACTCCAGGTAGATTCAAATCTCTGACGGCTTGTGCGAATCGAGCGTGCAGCACTGTCCCAAGTGTCGTTCTGGATAACGGACTTCCATCGTTCGTAGCCATATAATCGTCAACGACTTGCTGACTGATTTGAGCAAGCTGCTTTCTGAGTGCCTCGCCTGCTGGCGTAAGTTGATCCGGTGCTCCGGGGCCTGCCGTTGCAATGACCTCTTCGGTATCCACTGATGAGGTCAGCGTCTGCACCACGGTGGGCAAGGGAACAAAATTCTGTGTTAGCGAGATACTACCGTTTTGGTTGTACAAAGGCGAAGCCATCGGAGTGCCTGGCCCGGCGAACCGATTACGCGCTAGATGGCTGGGCGAGGCGCCGTTTGCAGCAGGAGGCGAGCCGCCCATCCAAGTTTCGTTTGCAATGCTGGTCGAGGTGGGAGCGCCAACGCCCGGAGTGGTATTTCGGCCGGGATAATTACTGCCCGCGCCGTTCTCGCTCAAGGCAGTGTCCGCGTTGGTAGCGTCCATGTTGCCAATGCTCGGATCGTCGCCCCGCAACGCTGCCGCCACCGCGTCTCCCACTGCCCGCGCCACCTCCCCACCCATCTCCGCCGCCACGGGCGCTAGGAACGGACGGGCCGGCATCCGCGATGTGCCGAGTTCCTGCGGCACGGCGGCCGGGTCGCTGCTTCCCACGGCGGCCTGTAAGTTCTCCGCCTGCGCCCCCACGCTGTCTCGCAACGCCCCGCTTTGCAGCCAAGGCTCGTCATGCCCGGCCCCGCCTGGCGGCTCCGACAATCCCTCCCGCACCCGCGCCGCCATGCGTTGCGCCTGCTCAGCCAGAGCCTTGGCCATCACCTCCTCGGGGCGCAGCCGTTCCAGACGTTCGCGAAGTTCGTTCAGTCCTGAAATCTTCAAACCCATGTGCCGCTCGCCTCCTTGCGGCAAAAGTTCTGCATTTGTTCCAAACGACACGCAAGCGGAAAGAGAACGTGTTCAAGCCACTTCTTCAAAAACTTGGCACGGATGATGGCGGCCCGCACGAGCGCCACTCAGACGACGCCCATGCGACTCCCGTGCGGTGGACCGCCCTCCCCTACT
>CAXTUQ010000296.1:0-7510 GCA_964247405.1 uncultured Acetobacteraceae bacterium | reverse complement strand
CACCGGCTCGGCACGGCGCTGCGCCATGCCGGGCGGCTGCCGGAGGCGCGGGACGCCATGCTCCGGGCCGTCACGCGCGATCCCTCGGCGGCGCAGGCGTGGTTCAGCCTGGGGGTGCTGCGCCAGGACCTGCACGACGGTCCCAGGGCGGCCGAGGCGTTCCGCGCAGCGCTGGCCGCCCGTCCCGATTTCCATGAGGCCGCGTTCAACCTCGGGACCGCCTGCCAAGAAGGCGGCGACCTCCATGCGGCGCTTGATGCCTATGCGCTGGCATGGCGCCTGCGCCCGGAGGCATTCGGCCGGATCGCGCAGGCCCTCGTGTCACCCGGCGTCGGGCGTCTCTGGCTGCATCCCTCCGCCCTGCGCCGGGATCTCGCCGCCCGGGCCTGAGCGGAAGCGCTTGCGATACACCCCCGGCGTGGTCAGCAGCGCGCCGGCCAGGGCGTCGTAGCGCCGCGCGGCGTCGTCGCCGAACCCCTCATGCACCAGTTCGAGCCGGGCGCGCGGCACCGGGAAGCATTGGGCAACCGGCGTGCCGCGCGGCAGCGTGCCCTCAAAGGCCGGGTCGAGCCACACGCCGGGGAACAGCAGCCCGACCGCGTTGAACCGGTCGGCGTCCACCAGCCCGCTGAGCAGGCGGAACGGCAGGTCCGCCCGGTTCACCGGATGGGTGGCGAACAGCGACCAGCCCGGCTCCAGCGTCACGGTCCAGAAGCTGTTGAACTTCACGATCACCTGGTCCGCGGCAAAGAACGGCGTGCCGCTCACCTGGGCCGGCACGTGGAAGCTGACCGGCGCGCGGGGGTGGTGCGCCGCGGCCAAGGGCGGCACGTCCCAGTCCCAGGACAAGGTCCCGCCGCGCACCAGCACGTCGCAGGGCAACGGGATGACAAACCCGTGCATCATCGCAGCGACGAAGGGCGGGCATTGCTTGACGGTGCGCACCGGGTCCGGGTGCATGTCGGACACCACCGTGCGCGGCATGGCGCGCAGCCAGTCCGGCAACGCCTCCGCCGCGGCACTCGGTCGCGGCAGGCGGCCGAGCAGCGCGTCGTCGCAGCGGAACACGACGCGCACCGTGTCAGCCCGGCCGGTGCAGCGGACGGTGCGTTGCCTGGGCGACCGCGGCCTGCCAGCCGGCGTATTTGCGGGCGCGCTCGGCGGTCTCCATCTGCGGGGCGAAGTGGCGGTCCATCATCCAAAGCTGCTGGAAGCCGCCGGGGTCCGGGTAAAGCCCGGCGTCCAGCCCGGCGAGGTAGCCGGCGCCCAGCGCCGTCGTTTCCAGGCAGCGCGGGCGCTCGACGCCGACGCCCAGCATGTCCGCCAGGAACTGCATCGTCCAATCGCTCGCCGTCATGCCGCCATCGACGCGCAGTACGACCTCGCCCCCACGCCCGAAGTCGTCGAGCATGGCGTCCAGCAGGTCCCGGGTCTGGTAGGCCACGCCCTCCAGCACGGCGCGGGCGTGGCTGTCCCAATGCGGCGCGCCCAGCCCGGTGAAGGCGGGCACGAGATAGACATCCTGCGCCGGGTCGGCCGCCGCCGCGAGCGCGCCGGTTTCCGCCGCCTGTCCCACCAGTCCCAGCCCGTCCCGCAGCCATTGCACCCCGGTGCCGGCGGAGAAGATCGAGCCTTCCAGCGCATACTCGCGCACGCCGCCGCGCTGCCAGGCGATCGTCGTGAGCATACGATGGCTGGAGCGGACCGGTTCACGCCCGGTATGCAGCAGCACGAAGGCGCCGGTGCCGTAGGTCGCCTTGACCATACCCGGCGACAGGCAGCCCTGGCCGACCAGCGCCGCCTGCTGGTCGCCGGCCACGCCGCGCACCGGAATCGTGCCGCCAAACAGCCGAGTGGTGCCGAACACCCCGGCGCTGTCGCGGATCTCCGGCAGCATGGCGCGCGGGATGCGGAACAGCGCCAGCAGCTCGTCATGCCAGGCGCCGGCCGCGATGTCGCACAGCAGGGTGCGGGACGCGTTGGTGGCGTCGGTCGCGTGCACCGCCCCTTCCGTGAGCCGCCAGAGCAGGAAGCTGTCCACCGTGCCGAACGCCAGTTGGCCGGCCTCCGCCCGGGTGCGGGCACCCTCGACGTGATCCAAGATCCAGCCGATCTTCGTCGTGGAGAAATACGGGTCGAGCCGCAGCCCGGTCAGCTCGGCCACCCGCTCCCCGTGCCCGGCGTCCTCCAACGCCTGGCAGGCGCCGGCGGTGCGGCGGTCCTGCCAGACGATGGCGTTGTAGATCGGCTGCCCCGTGGCGCGGTCCCACACCAGCGCGGTTTCCCGTTGGTTGGCGATTCCCAGGCCGGCGAGTTGCGAGGCGTCCAGCCCCGCCGCGGCCAGGGCCTCCCGCGCGGTGTACAGCGCGGTGGACCAGATCGCCTCGGGGTCGTGCTCGACCCAGCCTGATTGCGAGTAAAGCTGCTCGAACTCGCGCTGCGCAATGGCGACCACCTCCAGCTTCGGTCCGAACACCATGGACCGGGTGGAGGTGGTGCCTTGGTCGATGACCAGCACATGACCGCTCCTGGGCCCGGTCACGGCAGGGCGCCGGGGGAGCGGCTGCCCGCCCCCCTCCCATCAAGCCGCACCGGTCAGGCCCGCTTTGGCATGGGGGTGGCCGCCCAGGTCTTCAGCAGGGTTTCGTAGTCCACCGTCTCGCCCTGCGGCTTCTCGTTCGCCAGTTTCCGCTGAGGCGCCAGGTTGCCGTCCTTTTCCGCCTTGGCGAACCAGTACTCGGGGTCCTTCTCCGGGTTCATCACCGGACCGAGCTTGCCCTGCACGCCGGAACGCTGCAGCCGGGTCATGATGGCGTCCTGGTCGCGCGCCAGCCCGTCCATCGCCTGCTGCGGCGTGACCGCGCCGGAGATGGCGTTGGACACGTTCTGCCACCATACCTGCGCCATCTTGCCGTAATCCGGCACGTTCACCCCGGTGGGCGTCCACTGCTTGCGGGCCGGGCTGCGGTAGAACTCCACGAGGCCGCCGACCTTTGGGGCCAAGTCGGTCAGCGCCTGGTGCCACACGTCGCTTTCGCGGATCAGGTGCAGGGACACCAGCGCTTTTTTCAGCGTGACCGTCTTGGACGTGCAGAACTGCGCATACAGCCAGCCGGCCTTGGTCCGCTCCAGCGGCGCGTATTTCAGCATGGTCCAGCAGCCCACGTCCTGGTAGCCGAGCTTCATGCCCTCCTTCCAGTAGGGGCCGTGCGGGCTGGGCGCCATGCGCCACTTGGGCGTGCCGTCGTCGTTCATGACGGGCAGGCCGGGCTTGGTCAGGCTGTCGGTAAAGGCGCTGTACCAGAAGATCTGCTGCGCGATGTGGCCTTGGCCCGGCACCGGGCCGGACTCCAGGAAGTCCATGCCGGCGGCCTCGGGCGGCGCGTACTTCTTCAGCCACTCGACGTACTTGGTCAGCGCATAGACCGCCGCCGGGCCGTTGGCGTCGCCGCCGCGGCTGATGGAGGAGCCGCGCGGGATGCTGTCCTCGATGCGGATGCCCCACTCGTCCACCGGCTTGCCGTTCGGCAGGCCGCGGTCGCCGGCGCCGGCCATGGACAGCCAGGCGTCGGTGAAGCGCCAGCCGAGCGACGGGTCCTTCTTGCCGTAATCCATGTGGCCATAGACCCGCTGGCCGTCGATCTCCTTGACCGTGTTGGTGAAGAAGTCGGCGATGTCCTCATAGGCGGACCAGTTGACGGGCACGCCCAGCTCATAGCCGAACTGCTTCTTGAACGCGGCTTTCAGCTCCGGGCGCTGGAACCAGTCGTGCCGGAACCAATACAGGTTGGCGAACTGCTGGTCGGGCAACTGATACAGCTTGCCGTCAGTGAAGGTGCCGAAGGACAGGCCCATGAAGTCCGGCAGGTCGAGGGTCGGGCTGGTCACGTCCTTGCCGTCGTTCGCCATGAAGTCGGTGAGCGAGCCGCCGACGATGTCGTTGTAGCGGGGGTGGGTACCGATGAAGTCGGAGTCGTTCATCCAGAAATCGTAGATCGGCCGGCCCGACTGCATCTCGACGCCGATCTTGTCGACCAGCAGGCCTTCATCCATCAGGTCGTGGTTGACCTTGATGCCGGTGATCTCCGCAAACGCCCGGGTCAGCACCTTGGATTCGTAGTCGTGCACCTTGAGGATTTCGGAGACGGTGTTGAGCTGCATCCCCGCGAACGGCTTCGCCGCCTTGATCAGCCACTCCATCTCCGCCATCTGCTCGTCCTTGCTGAGCGTGGAGGGCTGGAACTCGCTGTCGATCCACTTCTTGGCGGCGTCCACCTGCTGCGCGTGGCTGGTGCCGCTTTTCAGCAGCACGCCCGCGCCGACCGCCGCGCCGCCGATGAGAACTTCGCGTCTTTTCATGTTTCCCTCCCATGGTGCCGCCGCGGCGGCGTTGTCCTAAGCCAGCCGAAACATCGCGACCGCGAACAGGACCGCTGCCGCGACGGGGTACCAGAAGACTTCGCCCCCGGTGCACAGGAAGATGATGAAGATGTAGGCCGTGCCCAGCAGCGACACGAAGAACCGGTCGCCGCGCGTGGTCGGGAAGCCCAGGATGCCGCGCCGCGGCTTCTCCGGGCGATACGCCGCGAGCAGGGTCAGCACCACCAGTGCCAAGGCAATCGCCCCGAAGAACCCGGCGGTCTCCCACGTCCAGGCCATCCAATCGAGCGGCATCGCCCGCACCTCAAACCCGGCCAAGGGCGAAGCCCTTGGCGATGTTGTTGCGTACGAACCAGATCACCACGGCGCCCGGGATCATCGTCAGCACCCCTGCCGCCGCCAGCAGCCCCCAGTCCATGCCCGCCGCCGAGTAGGTGCGCGTCATCACCGCCACGAACGGCTTGGCGTTCACCGTGGTCAGCGTGGTCGCCAGCAACTGCTCCACCCAGGAGAACATGAAGCAGAAGAACGCGGCCACGCCGATGCCGTTGGCGATCAGCGGCACGAAGATGCGGAAGAAGAAGCGCGGGAAGGAATAGCCGTCGAGCGCCGCGGTCTCATCGATCTCCCGCGGTACGCCGGACATGAAGCCCTCCAGAATCCACACCGCGAGCGGCACGTTGAACAGGCAATGCGCGAGGGCCACGGCCCAGACCGTGTCGAACAGGCCCACCGCGGAATACAGGTTGAAGAACGGCATCGCATAGACCGCGGGCGGCGCCATCAGGTTGGACAGCAGCCAGAAGAACAGGTGCTTGTCGCCGAGGAAGCGGTAGCGGCTGAACGCATAGGCCGCAGGCAGCGCGATCACCACGGAGATGGCGGTGTTGAGGAACACGTAGCTGAGCGAGTTCAGGAACCCGCCATACCAGGCCGGGTCCTGGAAGATGTGGACGTAGTGCTCGACCGTCGGATGGTGCGGCCAGAACGACAAGGTCGAGGTGATTTCGACGTTGTCCTTGAAGCTCATGTTGATGAGCCAGTAGATCGGCAAGGCGAGCACCAGAAGGTACAGCCCGATGACGATGCGCCGGGTCATGCGTTGGTCCCGATCATGCAGAGCCTCGGGCGTCGAGCTGCGTCATCGTGGTGAAGAACACCCAGCAGAGCGTCAGCGTGATCAGGTTATAGACCAAGGACATCGCCGCCGCGTTGCCGAGATCGACCTGGCCCAGCGCGATCTTCACCAGGTCGAGCGACAGGAAGCTGGTCGCCTCCCCAGGGCCGCCGCCGGTGACGACGGACGGCTCCGTATAGATCATGAAGCTTTCCATGAAGCGCAGCAGCACAGCGATGACCAGCACCCGGCGCAGCTTCGGCAGCTCGATGTTCCGGAACACCGACCAGCGCCCGGCCCCGTCGATCCGCGCCGCCTGGTAGAACGCATCCGGGATCGCCTTCAGCCCGGCGTAGCACAGCAGCGCCACCATGGAGGTCCAGTGCCACACGTCCATCACCACAATGGTGGACCAAGCCGAAAGCGGGTCCTGCGTGTCGTTGAACGGGATGCCGGCACCGGTCAGCGCGGCCCCCAGCAGCCCGATGTCGGCGCGGGCGAAGATTTGCCAGATCGTGCCGACCACGTTCCAGGGGATCAGCATCGGCAATGTCATGCTGACCAGCACCGCGCCCACCGCCCAGCCGCGCTTCGGGATGCACAGAGCCACCAGGATGCCGAGCGGCACCTCGATCAGCAGCACCACGCTGGAGAAGACCAGGTTCCGCACCAGCGCGCGGGAAAAGCGCCCGCCGATGTCGGTCGTGGGGTCGAACAAATGCTGGAACCACTCCGACCCGTTCCAGAAAAACGAGTTCTGCCCCATCGAGTCCTGCACGGAGTAGTTCACCACCGTCATCATCGGGACCAGCGAGGAGAATAGCACGAACACCATGACCGGGACCACGAGGAACCAGGCGCGGTTGCTGATCGGCTTGTCGTTCATGCGGCGGCTCCGACGACCCGGCGGTCATCGGCGAAGACGTGCAGGCTGGCGGGGTCCAGGCGCACGAAGGCCTCGGCGCCGTTGATGGCAAGATCGGGCGGCGCCGTCACCACCAGCGGGTGCGCGCCGAACGTGACACGGGCCAGGCGGCGGCGCCCGAGGTCCTCGATCCGCTGCACCTGCACCGGCAGGCCGCCGGTCCGGCTCAAGGTGGCGTACTCCGGGCGGATGCCGATCTGCACGCGCCCACTCGCCAGCGCCGGATAGGCGGCGCCGAGCGGCACCTTGTGCCGGTCCACCGCCGCCTCCCGCCCCGCGACCTGCGCCGGCAGCAGGTTCATGCCCGGCGAGCCGATGAAGTAGCCGACAAAGGTGTGGGCCGGCGCCTCGAACAGCTCGGCCGGGGTGCCGACCTGCAGCACGCGGCCCTCGTTCATCACCATGACCTGGTCGGCGAAGGTCAGCGCCTCCGTTTGGTCGTGGGTGACATAGATCATCAACAGGTCGAGCGCGCGGTGCACCGCCTTGAGCTTGGAGCGCAGCTCCCACTTGAGCGCCGGGTCGATGACGGTCAGCGGCTCGTCGAACAGCACGGCGGCCACATCGGGGCGGACCAGGCCGCGGCCGAGCGAGATCTTCTGCTTGGCATCCGCCGTCAGCCCGCGGGCGCGGCGGTGCAGGTCGGGAGTGAGGCCCAGCATCGCCGCGACCTCGCCTACGCGGGCAGCCGCCTGGCGCCGGTCCATGCCGCGGTTGCGCAGCGGGAAGCCCAGGTTCTCCGCCACCGTCATGGTGTCGTATACGACCGGGAACTGGAACACCTGGGCGATGTTGCGCCGCTCGGTCGGCACCCGCGTCATGTCGCGCCCGTCGAATAGCAGCCGCCCGTGCGAGGGGATCACGAGGCCGGAGATGATGTTCAGCAGCGTCGTCTTGCCGCAGCCGGACGGCCCCAGCAGCGCGTAGGCCCGGCCCTGCTCCCACACGTGATGCAGCGGCTTCAGCGCGTAATCGGCCTCGGTCTGCGCGCGTCCGTAGGCGTGGCCGATGCCGTCCAGGGTAACGGTGGCCATCAAGCCGCCCTACCGTTCAGATGCTGTGCAAGCAGTGCCTGACGCCGCGATCCT
>CAXTUQ010000295.1:5496-7527 GCA_964247405.1 uncultured Acetobacteraceae bacterium | reverse complement strand
GTGTGCGAAGCCTCCGGGCAGCGCTATCCCTTCGTGTTCCAGCTTCGGCGGCGGTTCAGCGTGGCCGGGCGCGCCGGACTGATCTACTGCCGGCCGGATGCGCCGGTTTCGCGCTTCGCGGGGGCGTTGGGCCGCTACTTGGCACGGGGCGGCTTCCCCCTGGTCGGGCTGGACGCCGTTGGGCCGATCCCGGATGTGCCCGGCCTGCACCTCGACAACTAGCCGAAGTTCTTCAAGGACCCGGACCGGCCGCGCCTCGGCGATCACGCCTACTCCGAGCAGGCCATGTTCGGGGCCTGACCGCGGCAGCGCGCGCATCATGCTTCCCACGGTCGCAGCCCGCCGGGCTGGCAGGCGGTCTGCAGGGCGTCCGCCACGTCCACCATGTCGCCCGGCGTCGTTTCGCCGTGAGTCACGCAGGCGCGGACGACCTCCCGCCCCTCAAACCGGGCCGCCGACAGCCACGCGCGCCCGGAAGCAAGCACCCGGGCAACGACCTCCCGGACCTCGCCCGACGGCGGCTCGGCGCACAGCACCGCAAGCGCTGGGTCGTTGGCGATCCGCCAGCCCATCGCGGCGAGCTGGTCTCGGAGCAGCCCGGCCAACTCGACAGACCGCTCCACATGGGCCGCGTAGCCCGCCCAGCCCGCCGACGCGAGCGACAGGAACAGCCGCAGCCCGACGAAGCGCCGGGACCATTGCGCCGAGGTGAGATAGGGATCGCGCTCCGCGGCCGAGGGCATGAACGTCGTCGAGACTTGGAACACCTTTGGCAGCGCCGCCGCGTGCGCGGTGATGAACATGCCGCAGCCCATCGTGGTCGCGAGCCACTTGTGCGCGTCGATGGTGACCGAGTCGGCCCGGCCGATCCCGTCCAGAAGGCCGCGCAGCCGGTCGGAAGCGACGAGCGCCCCGCCCCAAGCGGCATCGACGTGAAACCAAAGGCCGAAGCGCCGGGCGATCTCCGCGCAGTCCGGCAAAGGGTCGATCATGCCAGCGCCCGTGGTCCCGGCGGTGGCCACGGTCATGACGGGCACCCGGCCCTGCACCCGGTCGGCCATGATCGTTTCGAGCAGGGCGCCGGCGCTCATCCGCCCGGTCCCGTCCGTAGGCACGAGGCGCAAGGCAGAGCGGCCGATGCCCACCTGATGCGCGATCTTGAGCCAAGCGAGGTGGCACTCGCTCGACGCATAGAACACGGGCGGCCCGGTAAAGGCGCGGGCGCCGTCCGCCGCGAAGCCCGGCTCCGCTTCGGTCAAGGCGCACAGCAGCGCCGTGGCATTTGCCTCCGCCCCGCCGCTTGTGAAGTGCCCGGCGGCCCCGGGCGGCAGACCCGTGCGCTGCGCGACGCATCCGATGACGTGCGCCTCGATCGCGACCGCGGCGGGCGACGTGGTGGCGCTGGCAAGTTGGGGGTTGAACGCCGCAGTGATCCGGTCCGCGCATTGCGCCGGGAAGGTAGGCGCCGGGTTGAACAGCCCGAGGTAGCGGGGATGGGTGATCTGGGTGATGCCGTGCTCCATCTGCTCGATCGTCCACGCCAGCACCTCTTCGAGCGGGCGGGGCGCGGCGAAGTCGAAGCCGGCCAGCGCGCGGCGGCAGGCGTCGTGGTTGAGCGTTGGCGCGACGGCGCCCCCGGCGACGCGCAGGCGGGCCTGGGCCAGCGCCTCCGTCAACGCGTCGTCCAAGTGCACCCGTTGGGCGGCGGGCGGGAACAGCGCCGAGGCCTGCGGCTCAGCGCGCCACTGCGTCATGCGAGGCCTCCCGGGTGGACTGGGCGGCGGCCCAGGACCGGACCGGCGCTTCCGCGCCCGGTTCGGTGCCCCTAGGCCCCTGCATGGATTTCGCTCCGCAGGATCTGCCTGCCGAGTACCGCGGAGGTGCTTACCCGCCCGCGCTTCCGTTCTTCGATGCAGAGCAGCCAATTCGCGTAAAGCTGGATGGCCGGCCCGCGCCAGTCATGCGGCGGCGTCCACCCGGCCAAGGCCTCCGGCAGCCGCTCCATCAGGGCCGGGTCCCGGGTCCGCAGCG
>CAXTUQ010000295.1:0-5486 GCA_964247405.1 uncultured Acetobacteraceae bacterium | reverse complement strand
GAAGGCTTCGAGCGCACCCTCCGTCCGCTCATCGAAGTAGCCTTGCAGCAGGTCGGGATATGCATCCCGCTCGCCGGCGAGGTAGCGCGAAACATCCCGGCGGTACTCCAGGAGCAGCGCCGTCGGATGGTATTCCGGGTGGCCCTGCAGGAACACGGAAAGGCTCCGTCCCTCCTTGACGAACATGTCGGCGCCGATGCCGGGCAAACGCGAGATCACGCGGTAGCCGTGTGAAACCAGCGCGTGTTCCGGGAGGTCGTTGTAGCGGGTCTGCGGAACGCGCCAGCACGGCGGCAACCCGGCCGTGAGGGCATGGTCGGCGGCCTTCTCGCTGGCGAACACGCCCGAAAGCTTCCAGCCAAACGGGCGCCGCACGATGCCGTCGGCACGGAGCACGGCGGCTTGGGCCGCCAGGCACGTCCACACCGTCGAAGCGGCGTGCCCCTCCACCCAATCGGCCAACTGCGCCAAGCCGGGCCAGTAAGGTTCATCCTCCAGGATGGGGGCGCGCGGTTCCGAGCCGGTCACGATCAGGCCGTCGAACTCGCCGTCCCAGAGCTGCCCGATCTCCTCGCAGGAAAGGGCGACATAGGCCCGGCCAGCCTCCCCGCGCGGAATGCCCGGCAAGGAAAACAGCCGGAGGTGGACCGGCCGCCCGCCCGACGCGGCCGACAGCAACTCGCGGAATTGGCGCTCCGTCGCGCGGAGCGCCGCGTCCGGCATGTTGTTGACCAGCGCGAGCGTGATCGGGGCGGGCGCATCCGCGCTGGTCGGCCAGCTAGGCGACGGCATGGCGGCTCACTTCCGGCGCCGAAGCCGGGGCCGCGGCATCGAGCGCCTGGTCAAGGTCGGCGAGGATGTCGTCCACGTGCTCGATGCCGACGCTCAGCCGGATCGTTTCCGGGGTGACGCCGGCCTTGCGCTGCACGTCCGGCGGCATCTGCCGATGCGTCGTAGAAGCGGGATGGCAGGCCAGGGACTTGGCATCGCCCAGGTTCACCAGCCGCTTGACCAGCCGCAGCGCGTCGTAGAACCGCGTGCCCCCCGCGAAGCCGCCGCGGACCCCGAAGGTCACGAGCGAGCAGGCCCGGCCGCCCAGGTAGCGTTGCACGAGCGGGTAATGCGGATGCTCCGGGAACCCGGCGTAGTTGACCCATTCGACCCTCGGGTCGTCCTGTAGGAATTCGGCGACCCGGCGGGCATTCTCGACATGGCGTTCCACGCGGACGAAGACGCTTTCGATGCCTTGCAGCAGCAGGAACGCGCTCAGCGGCGACAGCACGGCGCCGGTGGTCCGCAGGTAAACGCTGCGGAGCCGCGCGGCGTAGGCCTTGCGGCCGAACCGCTCGGCATAGACCAGGCCATGGTAGGACGGGTCGGGTTCGTTGAACTGGGGGAAGCGCCGTGGGTGCGCGTCCCAGGGGAAGGTTCCCCCGTCCACGACCATGCCGCCCAGCGTCGTCCCGTGGCCGCCCATGAACTTCGTCAGCGAGTGCACGACCACGTCGGCGCCATGCTTGATCGGGCAAAGCAGGACCGGGGTGGCGACCGTGTTGTCCACGATCAGCGGCACCCCATGGCGGTGCGCGGCCTCGGCCAACGGCGCGAGGTCGGCGACGTTGCCGGCCGGGTTGCCGACACTTTCGCAGAACACGGCGCAGGTGTCCGCGTCGATCGCCGCTTCAACGTCGGCCGGGCGGTCGCTGGCGGCGAACCGGCCGTTGATGCCCCATTTCGGCAGCAGGTGGGCGAGCAGCGTATGGGTGGTGCCGTAAAGCTGCGGGACGGAGACGATGTTGCGCCCGGCCTCCGCGACGTTGAGCAGCGCGTAGGTCAGCGCCGCCTGGCCGGAGCCGACACTGACCGCATCCGTCCCGCCCTCCAGCTCCGCCACGCGGCGTTCGAGCACGGCGTTGGTCGGGTTGCTGATGCGGCTGTACCGGAAGCCTTCGGCCTCCAGGTTGAACAAGGCCGCTCCGTGCTCGGCGCTGTCGAAGGCATAGGCCACCGTTTGATAGATCGGGACCGCAACAGCGCCGGTTGCGGGGTCGGAATCATAGCCGCCATGCAGCGCAACCGTCTCGTTTTGAAAGCCAAATGACTGTCTCATTTGCCTGCATTCAATGCGTTGTTTAACGATGGGCGGAACGTGCGACCCGCTTATCCAGCGCGGCCCATGCTTTTCAGCAAGGTGTTCTTGATTCAGCAAGGTGTTCTTGATATCGAGGCTTCGGCTCGTTCAGACAGAGCATACCGGGAGCGCGGGCGCACCATGAAACCCCGTGCGCCGCGAATGGCGCTGGGCTACGCTTTTCAACCTCCAAACACTGAGAAGCGTCGATCTGTTTTCAGCTTGTGCCGCGATGCTAATGCACATTGGCTATCGCAATGCTAGCAACAAAGCCTCGCTTAGTTCCTATGGCTTAGAACTTTGCCATCCCTTGTGCCCACGTATCAGATCAGAAGACCCAGGTCATCTGGATAAGTCGGCTACTGCAGCTACACTCAGCTTCTTACCATGGGTGACGCCCGGTATCGTTCCGCGGGACTTAGATAGTTGAAAGACCCAAAATGGAAATAATGGAAGTAATCGAATCTTGCAGGCTTGAAACAGCCATCGACGACGTTTGCCGTTTGAAGTGGAGCCGGCTGGAAGAGAGCGATCTCGTCAGCGTGGCCTGGGCCTATTATTATTTTTCCGTCCAGTTCCGGGAAAACCTGGAGATCGCCCGCAGCTTGCATCCTGACGACGACATGCTTCGGCAGCTCGAGAAAGAAGAATGCGACACGTCCAACCTTTCTCCTTGGCCGGGCGTTGCCGACGCGGGCGAAAGAATGAACCATGACGAGTTCATGCTGAGGCTGCTGAAGCTTTCTCCCATCGCCGACAGCAAGCGCATCGCCCTGGACGAGATCGGCCAAAGCTACCTGGACGCAACACGCTTGGTCAGCCCCGCGGCAAGGGCCTTGAGCATCGCAAGCTACGAGGATGGCGGGCTTGAAAGGCTGTTCAAGGCCATTCTTCGGTCAGACCATTGGAACGGCCCGCTGCTGCAAGCATTCAGGCACTTCCTGACAGAGCACATCCGGTTCGATAGCGACCCCGAGCAAGGCCACGGCGCGCTCAGCCGGCATCTCGCGCCGGATGATCGAGTGCTGCCGTTGTGGGATGCGGCGAAGCGCCTATTCGTCGGGGCCGTTCCAAGCTTGGCGTGACCTTCCCCCCCGCTACGGTGACTCTCGCGTGCTTTGCATAGATTGCGACGCTGTTGCACGGACCGGGCTGATGGTGTTGCGGGCTGGGCCGACGTAAGAGGCTTGCCCGTTCACTGATCCCCGGATGTCTACTTGCCGTTCAAGCTGAACCAGGACCGCCGTCACCACATTCCCAAGCAGAGGCGCCGGATTACGAACTCGGCCGCCTATGACGCCGCCCTGCGCCAGCGCGGCAGCTTGACGATCTGGTTCACCGACGAGGCGATCGGGGTGGCAGGCGCAGCCGCGCACGACCGCAGGCGGGCAGCCGGTACCACGGTATTATGTAGCTGCTGCCACCGGTGAGATTGGACTTGTACCCGGCGGCTGAGGCTGCCATGGATGATGCCGGTTTGTCCTCTCGTGATCGGTCCCCATGGCGCAGCATTTCCTGCTTTCGGCCGGCGCGCTCGCTCAGCGCCGCCAAGCTCCTGCGCATGTCCGACGGCGGGGTCGAGGACGCGTTTCTGCGCCTGCGCTGGCCTGAACCGGACGGCAAGCCTGTATGTCCGGACTGCGGCTGCTCGATCTGCTACGCGTGCCGGCGGCCTGCAGGCCAGCTGCGATGGCGCTGCAAGGCGTGCCGCCGCGATTTTTCGATCGCCTCGGGTACCTTGTTCGCCGGGACTGCCGCAAGATTGGGGGTGCGCTGGCCGGTTGGGTATTGTCGTGTCCGTTCTCTGACCTGGGGTGGATGCGTGGCCTGGATGTTGAGGTTGGTGAAAACCGGGGCGGAGGGTGAAAGGCCGTGCACGGACGTCTTGGAGATCAACCGGCCTGGTGATCTCGTTGATATCGCCAACTTGGGTCTGACCCTGGCCGAAGCGAAGCAGTTGCTGGCGCGTGTTCAACAGGAGATCGTCGCCGCGCAGGCCAAGGAGCACGCCGTTCGGCGGCTGGATTGCTCGCGCTGTGGCGGCACTTGCCGCGTGAAGGACTGCCGGGACCACGCGGTCGCGACGCTTTTCGGCCAGGTCACGCTGCGGCTTCCCCGTTTTTTCTGTATCGCGTGCGGCGGGATCGAGGCTGGCGTTGGCTGGCCATCGCACTGCCGGTCGAACCGGAGCTGGATCGGCTGCAGGCGCATCTCTGCGCCATGATGACCGACCGGACGGCTGCTGATCTGCTGGGGCAGCTGTTCCCGGTCGATGCGGGACAGCGTCACGAGACCTTGCGCCGCCATGCCCTGAAGGTCGGCGAGGCGCTTGGCGCGTGCGCTGCGGTCAGGCCGGAAGCAGCGGCATGGCGATTGCGGTGACCTTGGATTCGATGTTCATCCGCAGCTGCACGGAGGACGTGCGGCATCTGGAGGTGCGGATCGGCAATGTCGAAACGCCGGCCGGCGGCCGCCAGGTTTTCGGCGCCGTCGCCAAAGCTGATACCGACATCCGGGCGCTGATCCGTCGCAACCTCGACGCGGTCGGGAGAACAAAGAACGCGGCGCTGAGCGCCTTCACCGACGGCGGCCCGGGCCTTCGGCGCATTCTCGCCGACGCCGGCGTCGCCGAGCCGCCCATCCTGGATGGTTCCACATCGCCATGCGGCTGCAGCACCTGAAGCAAATTGCCAACGGCCTGCCGGCTGATGATCCGGCGCGGGTGGCGGCGAAGCCGGTGATTGTCGAGGAGGTCGAGCGCCTGCACTGGCGCATTTGGAATGGCAAAGCCCGGGATGCCCAAATCAGCATCGATCGCATCCGCGCGGTCATGCACCATCTTCAGGGCGAGCCGGATGGGCGCAAGTCCATCGCGCCGTTACGGAAGCTGTGGACCGCCTTGCACGCGCTGGACGGCTATCTGACCGGCCAGAGCGCCTGGCTGATCAACTACGCCGCGCGGCACCGCGCCGGCTTGCGGGTCGGCACCGCGATCACCGAGGGAACGGCCGACTTTCTGGTGAACCGCCGGATGAACAAGTCACAGCAGATGCGCTGGTCGCGATGCGGCGCCGATCTGCTGCTGCAGGTTCGCTGCGCCGTCTACAATGGCACGCTCGGTTCCGGCTTCGGACAGAAGTTCCAGCCAGCCAACGATCCATACCCGCTAATACCGGTAGCCGCCTGACCCCCAATCTTGCGGCAGTCCCCATGCGCGGACGCTATTCGGCTGGGCAAGGCTGAGCCATGCTTCCAACAAGGGTCAGCGCGCAATAAAATTGCTCAGTAACTTTCAGACTCTTATCGTCCTGACTGTGCAAAGCCGCGGTGGCGTATGTAGTTTGCGCATTCCTGG
>CAXTUQ010000294.1:0-7534 GCA_964247405.1 uncultured Acetobacteraceae bacterium | reverse complement strand
CCTCAGCCCGGCTCGGCGGCAGGTGGGGCCAGCGCGCCGGCCCAGACCGGCAGGCCGCTGAGCACGCCCTGCGCGCCCGTGAGCGGGGCGCCCACGGACAGGCCTCCGGGACCGATGACGACCTCCCGGATCGTGCGCTCGTGCGCCGCTGCGCGGGTCTTCATGACGGACACCGCCTTGCGCACCTCGCCGTCGGCCTCGAAGTAGCGCAGCAGCAGGATGGAGTCCGCGAGGTAGCTGAGATCAACTGCCGGCGCGGCCTGGCCGATGATGCCTTGCTGGCCGAGCACCATCAGCGTGATCACCCCTTGCTGATTGAGGTAGGTCAGCAGCTCGTGCATCTGCAGCACGAGGTACTGCTCGCCGGGCATGCTCTGCATGTAGGCGTTGAGGCTGTCGATCACGACGAAGCGCGCGCCGTCGCGCTCGACCGCATGGCGGACGTGGTGGGTGAACTCGCCCGGCGACATCTCGGCCGGGTCGATCTGGCGCAGAACAAGCTGGCCGTTCCCGATGAAGGGGCGCAGGTCCATGCCGAGCGCTGCCGAGCGGGCCAGCAGCGTGGGCAGCCCCTCGTCGAACAGGAAATACGCGGCATGCCCGCCCTGGCGCAGCGCCGCGATCAGAGCGCTGACCGCGGTGGTCGTCTTGCCGGCGCCCGACGGGCCGATCAGCAGCATGTTGGTCCCGGGGCTGAGGCCGCCGCCCAGCATCTGGTCCAGCCCGGCGTTGCCGGCGCCGACCAAGGCATGGTCGAACTCGGCGTGGTGCTCGTGGGCGACCAGGCGCGGATACACGGCAAGGCCGCCCTTCTGAATGGTGAAGTCGTGGTAGCCGCCGCGGAACGGGCTGCCCCGCAGCTTGACGACGCGCAGCCGCCGCCGCTCCGCCCCGTAGTCCAGCGCGATCTGCTCCAGCGTCACGACGCCATGCGCCGTGCTGTGCAGCTTGAGGTCGCTGCTGAGCGACGAGGGCTTTGATGAGTTGTCGTCGAGCAGCAGAACGGTGCAGCCCTGCTGCGTGAAGAAGTGCTTGAGCGCCAGGACCTGGCGGCGATAGCGTTGCGGGTTCTCCGCAAGAAGCCGGATCTCGCTCAGGCTGTCGAACACGACGCGGGCCGGGCTGCGCGCCCGCACCCGGTCCATCACGGCGCGGGCGGTCTCTCCCAGTTCGAGTTCCGCCGGGTGCAGCACGCTCTGCTCGCCTTCGTCCAGGCTGGCCGCGGCGACGAGCTCGAAGATGTCGATGCCTTCCAGGCTCCAGCCATGGCTGGCGGCGACGCCGCGCAGCTCGTCCTCGGACTCGGAAAGCGTGACGTAGAGGGTGGCGTCGCCTTGACGGACACCCTCAAGCAGGAAGCTGAGGGCCAGCGTGGTCTTGCCGGCGCCAGGCGTCCCTTCGATCAGGTACACCCGGCCGGGGTCGACTCCGCCGCCCAGAATGGCGTCAAGGCCGGCGGTGCCGGTGGAAAGCTTAGGCTGCGGCGGCGGTTGCGGGGTCATGCCGGCAGTCATGGGTCATCGCCCTGGCGAAATCAATCTCCGCATGGCCGCCCCGGCGCTCAGCGGGTGCGGTAGTACACCGACCGCGCGCCGCCGGACCCACCCCGGCGCCAGGCGCGGTACTTGTAGGCGCCCCAGGCGACCGCGACGGCGATCACCGCCACCGGCAGCAGCAGCGCCGCGATCCACAGCGCCAGCGCCGCCACCGCGGCGGCCCCGGCGAGCACGGCGACGATGGTCGCCCCCAGCAGCAGCTTGAACGACAGCGGCGCGCGCATGCCGGGCGGCTTAGTGCGGAACGTGCCGTCGGGAGCCATGTCGATGACGGGCGGGATGCGGTTCATGCGAAGCACGTGGCCCCAGGGTATTCTGGTTCAAGTCTTGCCTGGGCGGGCCGTGCAAATAGGTTCGGCAAGGCGGGACCGCCCAGCGGGCGATCCGGGACCGCCGGGCGGGCGGCGGTCCCGGACCCAGGGGTCAGACCGGCCTTTTCGGCGGCTCCTGGCCCTTCGCCGGCTCCAGGTTTTCCGCGCCGGTGCGGGTGCCGCCGACCTTGTCCGCGCCGCCGGTGTCGGGTTCGCCGGGCTTCTTGTGGTTGCCGGTATCCTGCTGGCCGTCCGTGTGCTCGATGCTTTCCTCGGTGTGCGGCTGCTGCATGGCGGTGCTCCTTGGGGTTGCCCCGTCAGAACGCGCGCCGCGGCGGGGGTTGCATGGGCTACCCGTTGAAGTGCGCGTACAGGTAGCTGCGCCCGCCGACGCTGCCCGGCGTCAGGCTGATCCTGCTTTGCGCGTCGGCCAGGCTGAGGCCGGCAAAGGTGACGGAGCCGTTGACCGCCGTGCCCGCGCCGGCGAAAGCCGAGTGGATCGTCGCCCCGGTGTGCCCGGCCGCGCCCTCGCCCGCCGCCCAGGCCAGGGTGCTGCTCCCCGGCACGAAGCCCCACAGCGTCACGCTGTCGCCGGGGTGGAAGTTGGCGACCGTGTCCCAGGTGGTGCCGGCGCTGCCGTCCAGGTAGAAGGTGTCCCGCCCGCCGTCCGTGCCGGCCGCGCCGGTCAGGAAGTTGGAGCCGAGGCCGCCGTCCAGCACGTTGCTGCCGGCGACGGCGGAGAGCGCGTCGTTGCCTGCACCGCCCTGGAGAAGGGCGTCGGGCCGCCCGGCCGCGATGTTCACGCTGTCCGGGCTGGTCCAGATGTATTGGGATTGCAGGTAGGTGACGGGGCCGCCGTACTGCTGGCCCGCGCTGTTGCCTGCGGCCTTGGTCACCGTGTCTTGGTAGCCGAAGGCCGGGACGGCGTTGGCGGTCGAGGTCGTGGTGACGGTCCAACCGGAGACGCCGCCATCCGGGCTGGCCAGCTTGAAGTCGCCGATCGCGTAGTTGCCGGCCAGCATGAACTGCGCGGCCACCGAGCCGTCGCCGTTGTTGAGGCTGAGCACGTGCGACAACGCGTCGTACCGAAGGCTCGTCACGGCAAGGCGCGAGCCGCTGATCAGGATCGCGTCGCCGGCCTGGAACCCGGCAAGCGTCGCGCCCACGACGCCATCGGCGGTGCTGGCGATGTTCAGCAGCGCGTTGTTGTCCATGAAGGTGACGGAGCCGCCTGCGGATTTGCCGTAGAACTCGGCCTGGCCGCTCGCAATGTCGATCGTGCCGGTGGAGGTGCCGTGGATCAACGCGCTGGTGTCCGTCGCCAAGGCGCCCGGCGCGCCGTTCACCGACAGCAGGCCGGAGCCGGACAGGTCGCCCGCCGCCTCGAAGCCGGTCTTGCGGCCTGCCGCGCCGTTCACCGCGATCAGGCCGTTGTTGGCGACGTTGGCGATGTGCTTGTAGTCCGCGCCCAGGAACGCGCCCCAACTGAACAGGCTGCCGCTGTTGACGCTGACCACGCCGCCGGGGTTGTTGAGCAGGGTGCTGCCGGCGCTGTCGCCGTAAGCGTCGAACAGGCTGGCGTTCTGCAGCAGCAGGGTGCCGTTGTTGGTGAACTGGGACTGCTGCGTCGTCGTGGTCGCGGTCTCGTCGTAGTACACGCTTCCGGAGGCCGCCGCCGTGCCGAGCTGGACCAGCCCGTTGTTCACGAACTGGTTCTGCGCAAACCAGTCGAGCTTCAGCGCGCCGGTCTCGGTGATGCTGGACGCGCCGTCGAGCGCGACGTTGTTGAAGGTCAGGCTCTCGTCGGCGCCGCCGGTCTCGTTGACGGCGAACGTGCCCGCGGTGATCGCGCCGAGCGTGCTTCCGGCCGCCGCCACACCCAGGTGGCCCGCGTTGACCACCAGCGTGTCCCCCGGGCTGAAGGCCGTGCCGTCAACATAGTTGGCAGGGTCGAACATGTAGCCGGTGCTGGCCGGCTTCCACGTATGGGGGGTTGGCATCGCGGTCGCTCCGGACGGACTGCGGGGAGAAATCGGCACGACCCTACCATCGTCACGCCTCGGGGCAAGGCAGCGGACAGGTCAGTTAGCCTCGCGCGGCCCGGCCTCATGGCAAGCCTGCCGCTCCCGCTCCGCCTGGGGCCGGCGCGACGCCAGCGCCATGATCCCCGCGCCGACCAGCGCCGCCAGCAGGGTCACGGTGCCGACCATGATGCGGATGCGGTGCGCGACGCTGCGCGCTTCCCGCCCTTGCTCGTCCAGCACGACCAGCCGCCTTGCCGCCACGCGGTCCCACAGGTCGCCGGGGCCGGACAGCACGGCGTCGGCGTCCGGGCCGAGCGCCGGGCGCAGCGCATCGAGCCGCGCCGCCGCGTCCGGCGCGCGGGCGGCGGCCAGCACCTGGTCCAGCACGCCGGTGCGGATCAGCGCGCGCTCCAACGGGATGCTGGTGGCGTAGCTGGCGAACAGCCCGGTCAGGCCGACCAGGGCGAAGCACATCAGCAGGAACGCGGTCCAGGTGGCGCGGTCGTTCATCACGGGGGTCCTATGCGGCGGCTGCCCGGCATATGGGGCCGCGCTGTCCGGCCGCAGGTGCCTCCGCAATGCTGGCCAGGGCACGCCTGGGCGCTGGAAGGCGGACGGGCCTTCGCCAGGGCCGCTCGCGGACGCTTCACCCGGCAACCGCCGGGTTCCCCACCGTCACGGGCGGGCTGGAGCTGGGCTGGCAGGAGTTGCCAGGGGCCGCCAGCAGGAACGGTTGCGATGGCCTTTCACAGAATGACGTTCCCGCCGCTGGAGCGGCCTGTCTGCCGCTGACTTGTCCGCCGCTGAAAGGGCCTGTGCCGAAAGAGCTTGCGACGCCGCCGAACGTCGTGCCGAGACTGCCGCCGAGCGATCCCAGCACCAGAAGGAGCACAACGGCGATCAGCGCGGCGGTCAAGCCGTAGTCGAGCGCGGCGGTGCCCGTCTCGTCCTGCTTGAGCTGCGTCAGCGCAGCATGAATGCGGCACACTGTTCCTGGCCTCCTTCGCCTCGATTTCCTTCTCCAATCGTAAACAAAATCTTAAAATTGAGCCAGCGCGACGTTCGTTATGAACGGACAACAATCTGTGAAGGCGGGCGCGGGCCGCTCGCGGGCGCCCGCATCCTTGACACCGCGCGCCCCGGCCAGTAACCAGCGCGACCCGTCCAATTCAACCGCAATCCCGGGCCTCCAGGCCCCGAAGGTCGTGCCATGAAGATCCGCAACAGCCTGAAATCGGCCAAGCTCCGCGACAAGAACTGCCGCGTGGTGCGCCGGCATGGCCGCGTTTACGTGATCAACAAGAAGAACCCGCGCATGAAGGCCCGCCAAGGCTGATCCGGCCAAGGCTGATCTGGGCTATCTTATTGCGCTGAACGCGCCCCGGGGCTTGGCTCCGGGGCTTTTTGCGTCTTGCCGACCGTGCCGCCCGGTTCCATGTTCAGGGGAAGCAAACCGGGGGAATACCGACCATGATCGCGCAACCGCCGCCCAAGGCCGATGTCATCGCGCGCCGCCCCGAGATCGTCGCCGGGCTGCAGGCGCTGCTGCCCGCGTCGGGCGTGATCAGCGAGGCGCTGCGCCTCAAGCCCTACGAGACCGACGGCCTGCCGGCCTACCGCCAGGTCCCGCTCGCCGTGGTGTTGCCGGAAACGACGGAGCAGGTCGCGGCGGTCCTGGCCTTCTGCCACAAGAACGGCGTGCGCGTGGTGCCGCGCGGCGCCGGCACCAGCCTGTCGGGCGGGGCGCTGCCGATGTCGGACAGCGTGGTGGTCGGCCTGATGCGGATGAGCCGCATCCTCGACATCGACTACGGCGACCGCTGCGCCACCGTGCAGGCGGGCGTCACCAACATCGGCATCACCAACGCGGTGGCGGCGGAGGGCTTCTTCTATGCCCCCGACCCCAGCAGCCAGCTTGCCTGCATGATCGGCGGCAACGTCGGCATGAACTCGGGCGGCGCGCACTGCCTGAAGTATGGCGTCACGGCCAACAACCTCCTGGGCCTCAAGATCGTGACGATGCAGGGGGAGGTCCTCGACATCGGCGGGCAGCACCTGGACGCCGCCGGCTACGACTGGCTCGGCCTCCTGACCGGCAGCGAGGGGATGCTGGCGATGGTGACGGAAGTCACCGTCCGCATCCTGCGCGCGCCGGAAGGCCAGCGCGCCATGCTGGTGGCGTTCGACGCGAACGAGACGGCCGGGCGCGCGGTGGACGCGATCATCGGCTCCGGCATCATCCCCGTGGCACTCGAATTCATGGACCGCCCGGCCATCCACGCCTGCGAGGCCTTCGCCCACGCCGGCTACCCGCTCGACGCGGAGGCCATGCTCATCATCGAGGTGGAGGGCAGCACCGCGGAGCAGGATGATTTGTTGAACCGCATCGCCGCCTTGTGCGAGCCGTTCGGTCCGCTCAGCCTGCGGGTCAGCCAGTCGGTGGAGGAAAGCGTCGCCATCTGGAAGGGCCGCAAGGGGGCGTTCGGCGCGGTGGGGCGGATCAGCCCGGACTACCTGTGCATGGACGGCACCATCCCCACGGGGCAGCTTCCCTTCGTGCTGCGCCGCATCGGCGAGATGAGCGACGCCTACGGCCTCAAGGTCGCCAACATCTTCCACGCGGGCGACGGCAACCTGCATCCGCTGATCATGTTCGACGCCAACCTGCCCGGCAATTTCGAGCATGCGGAGGCGTTCGGCGCGGACATCCTGAAGCTCTGCGTGGAGGTCGGCGGCTGCCTCACCGGCGAGCACGGGGTGGGCGTGGAGAAGCGCGACCTGATGCCCGTGCAGTTCACCGAGACCGAGCTGAACCAGCAGCGGCGGATCAAGTCGGCCTTCGACCCGGAGTGGCTGCTGAACCCGAGCAAGGTGTTCCCGCTGCTTGATCCGCCGATGGCAGCCCCCCTGCCCGTTGCCGCCTGAGCGCCTGGGCAATGAGCATCGGGGCATGAGCGTCGCCTTGGCGCCGGTGCACGAAGCGGGGGTCGTGGAAGCGGTCCTGGCCGCCCGCGCCACGAAGGAGCCGCTGCTGGTCCAGGGACGCGGCACCAAGGCCGGCATGATGCGCCCGGTGCAGGCGGCGCGCGGCCTGTCTACCCGCAACCTGACGGACATCTCGCTGTATGCGCCGCAGGAGCTGATCATCTCCGCAGGCGCCGGGGTCACGATCCCGGACCTGGAGGCGAAGCTGGCGGAGGGCGGCCAGGGATTGATCGCCGAGCCGCCGGACCTGTCCGCGCTTCTGGGCACCGAGGGCGCGCAGACCCTGGGCGGCGTGGTCGCCGCCAACCTGTCGGGGCCGCGCCGGGTCGCCTGGGGAGCGATGCGCGACCACGTCATGGGCGTGCGCGCGGTGAACGGCGCGGGCGAGGTGATCCGCTCCGGCGGGCGCGTGTTGAAGAACGTCACCGGGCTGGACCTGTGCAAGCTGCTCACCGGCAGCTACGGGACGCTTGCGGTCATCACGGAGGTGACGCTCAAGGTGCTGCCGCGGGCGGAATTGACGGGATCGCTGCTGCTGCCGGGCCTGGACGCCGTGCGCGGGGTCGCGGCGCTGTCCGCGGCGCTGGGTTCGCCCTATGGCGTGTCGGGTGCCGCCTGGCTGCCCGCGGACGCGGCGGAGCGGGTGCCCGAACTCGCC
>CAXTUQ010000293.1:0-7535 GCA_964247405.1 uncultured Acetobacteraceae bacterium | reverse complement strand
CTTTGCAACCAACCAACCCACCGGTCCGAGCACTTGTTTCCGGATAAGCCCTAAGTGGCCAAAACGCATAGCCTCGGGGTCACTGGGCTTAGATGCTGCTGTGCAGCACCGACCCGTCGCGTGCGAAGAAGGTCGGGCCCAAAGGAGTGCCGGTAGCCGGGTCGAAGCTTTGCTGGTACGCCGCGTAGGGCGCATCTGCGATCCCAGCCTGGAGCGAGAAACCTGCCCGGACCGAGGCCGTGCCGCCCGTGCTGTCGGTCACGCTTGCCGTGATGTCGTCCTGGCGCACCGCCCCGACTGGATCGGAGAAGGCAAAAGCGCCATTCCCAACCAAGGCCGCGGCCCCGAGGTCGGTCCGCACGCCGTCGACGAAGGCGGAGATCTCCACCCCCGCCACTCCCGATGCAGCCGAAGCCTGGCCCATGAGCGTGAAATTGCCCTGGCCGTCGAAGGCGACGCCAGGGTCGATCGAAACCGTGTCGGGCGTGATCGGAACGCACGCCGGCTGCTCCGCCGCGATCGCCAGGGCGACCGCGCCGTCTGCCTGGACGAGGCCAGCACCCTGCAGCGCGGGCGGCAGGCCCTGATCAAGCGCGGACTGCTGCATGAACGCCGTCACCTGCGCCGGGGTCAGGGACGGGTTGGCCTGCAGCATCAGCGCCGCCACGGCCGCCGCGTTGGGCGCCGCCGCGGAGGTGCCGTAGAACGGCTGGAAGCCAGGAACCGTCGTGTAGATGCCGTTCGGGGCGTCGAAGTCGATTTTGCCGGCGTCCTCGGGTGACGGGAGCGGATTGCCGCCGCCGTCGTAGAGCAGCGTTCCAGGACCCACGTCGCTGTTCGCGTCATCATAGGTCGGGGACAGGCCGAACGCCCCGCTGTTGGCGAAATAGCTCTCGCCGACAGTGTTCACGCCCGGGATGAGCTGTTGGGCACGCACGTCGCCCGAACCCTGGCCCGCCTGGGGATCGTGGATGATACCGCCCGGACCCGTCCCCCCGATCGTTCCGCCCGCCGACAGGATGAACTTGAACGCATCGGGGCTCGCCTGGCCGTCGTTGAGGTACACGGCGACTTGGTAATCTGCCGAGGACGACAGGACGGGGAAGTCGTAGGCGAGGTCGGTCGTCGGCACGCCGTCCGCCTTTTGGACCGTGCCCGTGCCGAGGACATTGCCGTCGGCGTCGAATACTTTCACCGTCAACGCGTCGGGCGCGCCGGCGCCGCCGATGCCCTGGAAGGGCGCTGTCCATTGCAGGTCGATGTGCGATGTCGTGTTGGCCGGCACGGTGATGCGCTCGTAGGGTGTCCCGTTGCCGAACACCTGCGCCGCCGCCGCCGTGCCATCGGCAAGGGTCGCCTGCTGCGGCGCGAACGGCTGTTCCAGGAAGGCTTGGCCGTAGTTGCCGGCCGAGGTGAACACGCTGATCCCCTGCGCCACGGCGGCGGTCTCGGCGTCATCGAGGCCGCTCGTGACCTGGTAAAACGGCGAGTGGGTGTAGGTGACGTCATCGACGATGATGTTGCAGCCGGCCTGTGCCAGGGCGGAGACGGCGCGGGCGAAGTCGGCCTGGCTGCTGCCCTGGGCCGCGAAATAGAGCTGCGCGCCGGGCGCGGCCTGGTGGACCAGCTCCGCCATCGCCCGGCCTTCGTCGTCCGACGAGCTGTCATTATCGTTCAGGACGGTGACGGCCGCCGTGCCGTCCGGGTTGACCGGCAGATAGCCGGCGGCGGCATCCGCGTTGGCCGCGCCGGGCGCCACCGTGTCGAAGCTGCCCGAGATGATGCCGACCTTGACGCCCGCCCCCGTGATCGGCGTCGAGGTGCCGGGCACCGTCATCGTGTCCCGCACGACGTCGGCCCGCATGGCGCGGTCGCCGTCGGCGATCTGGTATTTCCTCCTCGGCTCCGTGCTGGCGTAGCTGAGCAGCGTGCCGCCGTTGCCGTCGCTGGCGGCGACAAGCTGGCCCGGCACTGCTTGCACGTTCTGGAGGATGGCCGACGCGGCGCCCGAACTGTCATAGACCGTCAGGGTTGCCGACGCGGCATCGTAGCTGGCCGTGGACGCGGCGACCGTCGTGAGATCGATCAGGTTGCCGGGGCTGAAGCCGGCAATCGTTCCCGCGAACTGGTTCGGCTGCGCGATTTTCAGGAAGCCGTCGACGTCGCCGAAGCGGATCGTCTGCCCGGCCGCGACGCTCCCCTCGGCAAACAAGGTCGTCGCGTCCTCAAGCGTGAAGCTTCCAGTGCCGGCCAGGGCGCCCTTGGCGTCGATGAGCGGGCCAACAGCCGTCACGGCGGCGTTGTTGAGGAGGATGGACCCGGCCTGCGCGGTGATGCCGGCGTTGGCCTCGTCCGTGATGGTCCCTTCGAGGTCAAGGGTCGCGCCGGGCTGCACGGTGACGCCGCTTCCTCTGGCGAGCACGAGGCCGTCCGGGGCGGCACCGTCGCCCGCCAGGGTCAGCACGGTTCCCTGGCCGGCACTGGACACCTTGCAGGCCAGCGCGGACATGCCGCTCGCGTCGATCGTCGCCGACCCCTGCCCCTGGATGGAGAAGAAGTTTTCCAAGTAGGCGCTCGACAGATGGAGGCTTGCGGCGTCGTTCGCCGCGTCGCCAATCGTCAGGCTCACGCCGTTGTAGATCGCACCGTCGAGCCCCTCGGCGCCGTCGATCCAGACATCGCCGCTCGCGACGGCTGCCGTGTCGCCTGGCTGAGGCGCACCCGGCGCGTCCTCGCCCGTGGTCGTCCATTGTGCGGGATCGGTCCAGTCGCCGGACCCGCCGACCCATACGCGCGCTGCCATGCCCGCACTCCGGAAGCCATATCCTGCCGATTTATCGGGGACGCTGGATTGGAGTCAATTCAAGCTTGCTCACAGGGTAAGCCTGCTCACAGGGCCAGCATCGAAACGCGCAGGACCTCCATGCCCATGAAAGCGTGCCCCCTTCGGCCGCGCCGCGAGCATGGCGAGCGCCGTGCTGCTGTCCATCTCACCCAAACCACCCTCGCCTGCGCCGCTGTCCGGCTGCCTGTCCGGCCGCCCCGCGGCGCCATCTGACCCGGATTGCCAAGCCGCTGACCAGCGCTGGGCCAAGTCGGCACCCAGGTGCAGGTGCCGCATCGACATCATTGTGATTGCCGCCGCTTGCCTCAGCAGCAGGAAGCCCTGCGCCCTTCGCACACGCCGTCTCGCTCTGCCGTTCCGGCACAAGCGCCACCAGGTCGAACGTGCGCCACCGCCGGCGGGAAGCTCGGCACGACAGCGGCCCCCATGCGTGTGCGGCCCAGCACGGCCAAGCCCTCCTACCCGCCCGGTTCCGCGAACCCGCCGGTCAGCGCCGTCCACAAAAAGGCGTGCTGGTCCGCCGTGCGTGCGATCGCCTGCTCCGTGCTCGCCCCGGCCCAATGCCCGGCGTCCCGTTCGACGCGCAGCAGGACGACCGGCGAGGGCGTGTCCTGCGGCGCGGCGGCCGGTTCTGTTGCAAACGGCGGATCGGCCACGGTCGGGGCAGAAGCTCGCCAGGCATTTTGAGAGGTGGGCGAGATGGCGGCGGGGCAGGACAGCGTGTTCAAGGGGCGGCACTTCACGTCCGAGGTGATCCCGTGGGCGCTGCGGTGGTATCTGGCTTTCCCGATCAGCTATCGCGACCTCGCGGCGATGCTGTCGGACCGAGGCGTCTCGGCGAAACCGAAGGTTTG
This sequence comes from uncultured Acetobacteraceae bacterium, assembly GCA_964247405.1. Lineage (GTDB taxonomy): Bacteria > Pseudomonadota > Alphaproteobacteria > Acetobacterales > Acetobacteraceae > CAHJXG01. The sequence goes on along the minus strand of CAXTUQ010000293.1, from coordinate 3,836 downwards.
CGCCGGGGTCGCCCACACCACGCTGTTCCGGTGGGTGCAGGCCTATGCCGCCGAGTTGGAGCAGCGGGTGCGCCGTCACCTGCGGCCTTGCACCGGGTCGTGGCGGGTGGACGAGACCTGCATCAAGGCCAAGGGCGCCTGGACCTACCTGTATCGGGCAATCGACAGCCTGGGCCAGACCATCGACGTCCTGCCGCTCGACGACGCGCTCGCATTCATCGCTGCCAAACCGGCCTTGATACGGGCCTGATCTCTCGATCCCGTGTATGGGCGTCGAGGCCCGTTCCATGTCGTGACCCCTGGCCAGCCGACACTGATCAAAGCAGGACAGAATGCCTGGGATCGGGCCAAATGGCACAGAGGACTACCCCGATAAGGCTGACGCTCTTGTGCGCGCCCAATCCGCTCGGACTTGACACACTCCGGACAAGCCGAAAGAGAAGAACATGGTCGGGATCGTGAAGCTGGGACTCGCGGCCGCATGCGCGCTGGCACCCTTGCAGGCCAGGGCGCAGACGCCGGCCAACATGGCAGTCCTGAAGGGGCTGGCGCCAGTGGCCGTGCTGTCGAAGACGTATGAAGGCAGGGCGGCGCTGGCCGCGAACCTCGCCGTGACCGGCGGCATCCAGACCGGCACGGTCCGGCAGCCAACGCTCCTGCCGTTTGCCGACCAGCAGCAGCAGGCGCTCCGGGACGCCTTCATCACGGACGGCGACCTTTCCCAGCTCGCCGACGGGCTCGGGACGACGCTCGGCGCCGCGTACCAGGCGCGCGCCCATTACAATGACCGCGAGCACTACACCAACGTGTCGCAGGGCGTCGCCGACCTCGTCGCCTACACGAACGCGACGACGGGGGCAGACTCAAACGCCGGCAAGTACTTCTTCGCCAACGCGACCACCGACGGGAAGACCCCCGTTTCGGGTGAGGCGGCGGACATCCTGAAGCGCAACGGCGGCGTACCCGACATCTTCGGCCGGAGCTACGGCCGCCCGGCGGGCAGCCCGGGGGCCGACGCCTACGGCAACTCGCGCCCGTTCCAGACCGAGCCGAGCGTCCTGCCCATCCTCGGACCGGACTACTTCAACGTGCCCGCGGACAACACCGTTTACAACCGAGGGCCGATCGCGAACCTGATCGACAGCCCCTCCTACCCGAGCGGCCACACCACCTACGGCACCATGGGGTCCCTGGTCCTGGCCGTCCTGGTGCCGGAACGCTACCAGCAGATGATCGCGCGCGGGGCCGAGTACGGCAACGACCGCATCCTCATGGGCGCCCACTATGCGATGGACGTGCTCGGCGGGCGCACGCTGGCCACATACGACTTCGCGCACCTGCTCGCCAACGACCCGGCCTACCTCGGCCGCCGCGTGAGGAACGGTGCGGCGCCGACCGGCATGGGCCAGCTTCGGGAGGGCACCGACGCGATCACCGACTACCAAGCGGCCGTCAAGGCGGCCCGCGCCGACCTGACCGCCGCCCTGCAGGCCGGATGCGGCAACCCGGTCGAGGTTTGCGCACGCGAGGACATCGGCCGGTTCAGCGATCCCGCTTCCAGCAACGCCTTCTACGCCGTCACCCAAACCTACGGCCTGCCGGTCGTCTATCCGGCGATGGTTGGCAAGACGGAGGACGTCGGCCAGGCCGCTCCCGAAGCCGGCTACCTCCTGACCGTGGCCTTCCCGTACCTCACGCTGGAGCAGGCCGACCGGATCCTGACCGAAACCGAGGGACCGGGCGGCGGGTTCCTGGATGACGGCTCCCCGTTCGGGGTTTATTCCCGCCTGAACCTCTATGCGGCGGCTGGGAGGGCGGCAGCCCTTGCACCCAAGTGACAGGCCAACCACCAATACCGACGCGCACAAGCCGGCACCGACGAGCACGCCCGGGGCGGTACAGCGCTGTGAGAGACGGGGTCACGACGTGGAACGAGCAGGACAGCACGCTTCATGGCACAGATGGGGATGCTGCGAGTGCCGCTACAGCCGGGTTCGACCCGAAGCTGACCTACACGCCGGCTTCGCGGGCGTTTAAGGTTCGGCCTGCGGATGGAACACTGTCTGCGACTCTCCCGGAACCCGCCCCCGTTATGCCGCTGATCATCAGAAGTGCCGTGCCAGAAGATGAGCTGGACGTTGTCGAGTTGTGGCGCGCTTGCGATCTGGTCGCGAGCTATAACGACCCCGCCGCCGATTTCCGGTTCGCGAGGGCCGCAACCTCGTCTGACGTGCTGGTCGCCGCCGATGAGACCGGCCGCATCAGCGGCAGCGTCATGGTTGGCCACGACGGTCACCGGGGTTGGCTCTACTACGTCGCTGCTGCACCCCACTCACGCGGAAGCGGGGTTGGACGGCAGATGGTGCAGGCAGCGGAGGAGTGGCTGCGCCAGCGGGGCGTGGTGAAAGCCCAGCTTTTGGTGCGGGAAACGAACACGGGGGTGGTCTCATTTTACGAGCACCTGGGTTTCGAGACGGCCCCGCGGACGGTCATGGGCAAATGGCTCGGGCAATCGGCGTAGGACATGGCAAGGACTCGGTCCACGAGTTCACACAGGCACGGACCTTGCCAAAACCGCAGCAATCCGCGCGACAACGGCTTTGGTTCAGCCAAATGCACCCTGGCCGGCTCCATCAGTGCAGCGTGACAATCGTCCAAATTCTGTTCCAGACCGCATGCATATTCCTGGTTGCAGGACGGCTCGTGCAGGAATTCTGAAAGCCGTCGCATAGGAAAGGCTTGCCACCTGCGTTCGGCGGCGCGTTTGCCAGGCTTGAGCGGCAACGCTTAACTGGGTTGCTGCATGGCCTCCTGGCCGGCGTTGGCCCGCGGCTGCGTCACAACGCTCACCGCCGCCATGGCGAGCAGGTTAAGAGCCAGGGCCACAATCCCGATGTTGAGATCCTGCAAGGGCGGCGGCAGCCATGGCAGCAGGTCGCGCGTTGCCGTGTGGGTGAGCACCGTGGCGGCGACGGTGCCAACGCCGGCCACGATCCCTGCCATCGCACCCGGCGCGGTGACGCGGTTGCGCGGCAGCAGGCTCGCCAGCATGGACGGGAACAGCTGGGTCACGAAGCTGTAGCCCATCAGCAGCAAGGCCACGATCGTGTTGCCGCCGCCCAAGGTCAGCAGCACAGCCACCAGCGCCACCAAGGGAACCATCAGCTTTGCCACGCGGGAAACGGCCGCATCGCTCGCGCCGCGGTGGACCGCGCGGTAAAGGTTGTTGGCCAGCAGCGTCGCGGCCGCCATCAGGATCATGGCTCCCGGCACCAGGGCGGTGAGCACGCCCACCCCGCCGATCACGCCCACGAACCACGGATCGAAGCTGGCGATCGACAGGCGGAACAACGAAAGGTCGATCTCAGGCCCGGTCAGGCCCGGCGCCTTGAGGATCGCGGCGAAGCCCACGAAGAAGACGAACAGCAGGACGAGCTGGTAAAGCGGCAGCACGACCGCGTTCTTGCGGAACACCCGGGCATCGCGGGCCGTGTAGAGCGAGCCGAAGGTGTGCGGCCACATGTAGAAGCCGAGCGCGGTCAGCATCACGGTCGAGTCGAACCAGACGATGCTCTCGCCATGGGCGGGCAGGGCCAGGAAGCCGGGCTTCGCCGCGTTGATCGCGGCGAACATGCTGGCGTAGCTGCCGTACAGGTGCACCGGCAGGTAGATGCCCAGGAACAGCACGACCGCCAGGATCAGGGTGTCCTTCAGCACGGAGTTCCAGGCCGACCCATGGATGCCTGACAGCATGACATAGGCCGTGATGACCGCCGCCCCGATCCAGACGGCAAAGGTGGCGGAGATGCTGCCGTAGGAAGCGACCGACATGATGA
>CAXTUQ010000292.1:0-7542 GCA_964247405.1 uncultured Acetobacteraceae bacterium | reverse complement strand
CCCGTAGCGGGTCTGGCCGAGCGTCACGGTGCCGGCCACGGCGACCGCGGCGGCGATGGCGGCGGGGACCGGCACGCCCAACACCCAGCCCCGCCCGAGGGCGACGAAGCCCGGCGCGCCGGTGATCGGGATCGAGTAGCCCTGGGTCAGCAGCAAGGCGACCCCGCGCAGGATCGACAGCCCGGCCAGCGTCACGATGAAGGATGGGATGCCCTGGTAAGCGGCAAACCATCCCTGCACCGCCCCAACCACGGCGCCCAGCCCCAGCATGGCGGCCACCACCAACGGCCAGGGCACCCCGGCCCTCAGCGCGATCGCCGCCAAGGCATTGGTCAGCGCCACGGTGGAGCCGACCGACAGGTCGATGCCGCCTGTGGTGATCACGAAGGTCATCGCCACCGCGCCGATCAGCATGGGCGCCATCTGCCGCAAGACGTTGAGCAGGTTGCCCGGCGTCAGGAACACCGGCGACGCCAGTGCGAACGCCAGGCTGCACAGGACGAAGAACGCCGCGATGGACAGCACCTGCGCGTGCTCCAGCAGGAAGTCGGCCGGGCGTCGCGGCGCGTCGCCGAGGGCCGGGGCGCTCAAGGCCGCCCGCCGCCCACGATGAGCTGCACGACCTCCTCCAAGTTCGTCTCAGCGGCCCGGCGCTCCGCCACCTTGGTGCCCTCGTACATGAAGGCGATGCGGTCGCAGACGCGGAACAGGTCCTGCAGCCGGTGCGTCACCAGCACCACCGCGACGCCCTGTGCCTTGACCCGGTTGATGAGCGCCAGCACCGCCTCCACCTCGGCCACGGCCAAGGCAGAGGTCGGCTCGTCCAGCAGCAGGACCTGGGGCGCGAAGGCGGCGGCGCGGGCGATGGCGATGGACTGCCGCTGCCCGCCCGACAGCCGCGCCACCTTGGCCCTCATGCTGGGAATGCGGATGCCGAGCGCGTCGAGCATCCGACGGCCCTCCGCCCGCATCGCCGCCTTGTCGAGTAGGCCGTGCCGCGCGATCTCGCGGCCGAGGAACAGGTTGCCCGCCACGTCGATGGTGTCGCACAGGCTGAGGTCCTGATAGACCATCTCGATGCGCTGCGCCCGCGCGTCCGCCGGGCCAGCCAGGCGCACCTCGGCGCCGAGCAGCAGGACGCGCCCGGCGTCCGGGAGAATGGCGCCTGACATGATCTTGCTGAGCGTCGATTTGCCGGCGCCGTTGTCGCCCACCAGGCCCCGGCACTCGCCGCCGACCAGGTCGAGAGCGACGCCGCGCAGGGCGGCCTGCGAGCCGAAGGTCTTGCCGATGCCGCGCAGCGACATCAGCGGTGCGGGCGCGGAGGCCGGGTGCGCGACGCGGTCGGCCGCCAGCCCCTCCATGCGCCTACTTGAACACCGAGCGGTAGGGATCGACGTTGGCCTTGGTCACGATCGTGACCGGCACGGCGATGGTGCGCGCCACCGTGCCGCCGCGGGTGAGCGTGACCAGCGCGTCGATGCCGGCGGCGGCCATGCCCGCCGGGTCCTGCTGCACGACGGCGACGACATAGCCGGCGTCGATGCCGCGGATCGCCTGCGCCGTCAGGTCCCAGCCGAACACCTTCACATCGCCTTGCCGGCCCTGGCTTTCCACCGCGGCGATGGCGCCGAGCAGCGCCGGCTCGCCGGTCGCGTAGATCGCGGTCATGTCGGGGTTGCCGGTCAGCAGCGTTTCCGCCACCGCCAGCGCGTTGTCCTGGATGTTGCGGCCATCGACCACGCCGGCCATCGTCACGCCGGGCTTGCCGGACACGGCGTCCACGAAGGCCTTTTGCCGCTGGTTCTGGATAAAGGAGTTCAGCGCGCCGACCACGCCGAGCTTCGCGCGGCCCCCCATCTCGGACTGCACGTCCCGCAGGAACACGTCGGCCAGCAACTGCCCGGCCTTCGTGTTGTCCACGCCGATCTGCGCCTTCTGCGGCCCGTTTTCCGGCAGCACCGCATCCACCGCGACGACGGGGATGCCCGCGGCGGCGGCCTGCTGGATCGACGGCAGCAGGCCGTTCACGTCGATGGCGTCCACCAGGATGCCGGCGACCTTCTGCTGGATATAGGTCTCGACCGCGTTGTTCTGCTCGGTCGGGCTGTCGTTGGCGTTGAACACGTCGAGCGTCACCCCGGCCTTCTTGGCGGCGCCCTGGGCGCCTTGCAGCATCTGGTTGAAGAACAGCGCCTGCTGGTTGATCTGCACCATGGCGAGGGTCGGCGTGGCCGCGCGGGCGCCGGGCATCGCACCGAGGCCGAGCGTTGCGGCGCCGGCGATCCCGGTGAGCATGCGGCGCCTGTTCACAACGGTCATGGCTGTCCTTCCTTCGATGTTGCGCACGCCGTTACCGGGCGTGGAAATCCTCGATTGCAACTTTGATGGATTGCAACTTTGATGCCGGGCCGGTCCAGAACAATTCGTTCCTCGACGGCGAGCTGGGTTTCGATGCCGCCGTCATCGCGGCGGCGGTAATGGATCACCGCGCGCCGGTCAGCGCGGATAATGAGGTAGTGTCGGACTGAGGGCAGCTTAAAGTAGTCGGCCAGCTTCACCCCGGTATCGACCGATTGCGTGAACGGCCAGAGAACCTCGACGACGATGACCGGGTTCGACGCGGCCACCTCGTCGCCCGGCATTGGCTCGCCATCGTTGACAACCGCATGGGGTTGGTAGTCCGTGTCGTCGCCGACCTCAACGGCAACGCCGTCACACAACGCCTCACAAGCCAGGTCCGCGGCGCGGATGGCTTGATCGAGCGCGAGCCAAGCCTGCGCCTTGACCCGGACCCGCGCGATGCACATCCGCGCCCTCGGCACGACCGCGCCGGCCACCCGTTCGTAACGCTCACGGGGCTGCGCTTCCGCCCAGCGGCGGAACTCTGCGCGGCTTGGGATGACCGGACCCTCGACGATCAAGCGTTCCATGCAGTATCGCTCATCCCACAAAGCGAGACGCTCCGCCACCGTTTTGCCGTCCGCGGGATCGCGTGCCATGGATGGCGGGCTGATGGAGACACGCCCCATGCTTCGCCTCGCCCTCGCCGCGTGATGTACACCTGGACCAGCCTGGTCGGCGAAAGCCCGCGCCTCACCCTCGGCGCCGACATGGTGCCGGCGGAGGCGAACAACTGGAGCGGCGCCAACTTCACCGGCTTCAGCGACCCGACGTTCGACGCGGCGGTGGCGACCGCGGAAACCGAACTTGACCCGGCCAAGCGCCGGGCTGCCTGGGCCACCATGCAGCGCATCTACGCCGAACGCCTGCCGGCGCTGCCGCTGTTCATCACCGTGATCCCGCAGGCGGTGCCGACCTGGCTGCGCGGCTTCGGGCCGAACGGCACCGGGCAGCCCTTCTCCCAGCAGGCCGAGCTGTGGCGGAGCGAGCCATGACCGGCCTCGCGCGGCTGGCGCTGGAGCGCGGGGTGCAGCGCCTGCTGGACGGGCTGCACGGCGGCGCCGGCAACCTCAGCAGCCCTGGCGGCGCGGTCGGCGTGGTGCAGGACGGCGCGCTGACCGTGCATCGCTGCGCCGGGCTGGCCAGCCTGGAGCTGGGCGTGCCGATCGGGCCGGAAACGACGTTCCGCGTCGCTTCCGTCACCAAGCAGTTTACCTGCGCCGCGGTGCTGATGCTGGCCGAGGAGGGGCGGCTGCATCTGGAGGACGACGTGCGGGACCACCTGCCGGAGTTCCCGGAGATGGGCGCATCAGTGACGGTCGCGCATTTGCTGCACAACACCAGCGGCATCCGCGACATGCTCGGCATCATGCGCCTGGGCGGGGCGGACCTCGGCCAGCCGGTGCGGGCGGAGGAGCTGATGGCCGGCATCCTGCGCCAGCGCGCCCTGAACTTCGCGCCCGGCAGCCGCTTCCTGTACAGCAACTCCAACTTCCTCCTGCTCGGGCGCATTGCCGAGCGGGTGAGCGGCGAGGCGCTGCCCACCTTCCTGGACCGCCGCATCTTCGCCCCTGCCGGCATGGCCTGCACCCGGCTGATGGAACAGGTCGGCGCGGTCGTGCCCGGCCTCGCCACCGGCTATGTCCGCCGCGACGGCGCCTGGACACGCGCGCCGCACGCCTTTCCGCTGCACGGGGAGGGCGGCCTCGTTTCCGGCGTGGAGGACTTGGCGCTTTGGAGCCGGTGGCTCGACACGCACCCGGACCTCGCCGGGGCGCTCTCGACGCAGGCGCCGTTCGCCAACGGGACGGCGAACCTGTATGCCCGCGGCCAGGTGGTCCGCACCTATCGCGGCATCCGCACCGTGGGGCACGGCGGGCTGTGGCCGGGCTACCGCACCGAGTTCCTGCGCGTGCCGGAGCAGGGCGTCACGGTCATCGCCATCGCCAACCGCCTGGATGCCGACCCGCTGCTGCTGGCGCACCGGGTGCTCGACCTGCTGCTGGACGCCCGCGGGGCCGCGGTCCCGGCGTCCCGGCCCGCCGATCCCCGCGCCACGCGCCCCTTGGCCGGGCGCTGGCTCGACCCGGCTTCCGGCACCACGCTGGACATCGCCGTGACGCCGGAGGGCACGGCCAGCTTCGCCACTTTCGGCCAGCCGTTCGAGCCTTCGACGCTGCCCGACGGCCGCCTCGGCGCCGTGCGCGGCATGGCCTCCTTCGCGTTGCGCCCAATGGACGCAATCATGGGGGACGCGGACACGGGCGAGGTGGAACTGGATGCCGGGCACGTTGCCGCCTTCCGCCGCGTGCCCTCCGGCGCGGCGCTGCCGGACGGGCTGCCCGGCCGCTACCGCAGCGAGGAGATGGACGCGGACTGGACCATTGAGGCGGACGGCGACGGCTTGCGGGTCACGGCCCGCGGTCCGGTGACGCGCGGCGGCCCATGGCGGGTGGAGCCGGTGGAGGGCGACCGCGTCCGCATCCCCATGCCGGACCTGCTCCCGTCCTGGCTGGACGCGGAGGCGTTGCGGGACGCAGGGGGCGCGGTCAGCGGGCTGCGGGTGAACGGCGGGCGGGTGAAGGAGGTGCTTTACCGGCGCGTGAACGTTGCCAAATAGGCACAATTCTTGCATTGACGCGCCGGCCGATCCCCGGTCTATGTAGCGCCGCCACAAGCCGGGTCCCTCAGCCATGCGCCGCCTCCTGCTCGCCCTGCCGCTCCTGGCCATGCTCGCGGTCCCGGCGCACGCCAAGGACGAGCTGGTGATCGGCGCGGCGCAGTTCCCCTCCAGCCTGCACCCGACCATCGACCCGGAGGTCATCAAGCTCTACGCCCTCGCCTTTGCGCAGCGGCAAGTCAGCGCCTACGACAAGGATTGGAAGCCGGTTTGCCTGCTCTGCGCCGAGTTGCCGTCATTGGAGAACGGCCTGGCCCGCATCGAGGACCTGGGCGGCGGCAAGAAGGGCATGGCCGTCACCATCAAGCTCAAGCCCGGCCTCCAGTGGGGCGATGGCCATCCGGTCACGGCGCGCGACATCGCCTTCACCCTCAAGCTGGCGCAGAGTCCGGACTCCGGGTTCAGCAACACCTACCCGTGGGAGCGCGCGGCGTCGGTTGACGTGGTGGACGACGCGACCGCCGTGCTGCACCTGCCGCGGGTGCTGTCGGACTTCATGATGTGGGACCAGGTGCTGCCGGAGCACCTGGAAGGCCCCGTGGCCGCCGCCGCCCGCGCACCCGGCGACTACATCAACGCCACCCAATACAACCGCGCGCCCGCCACGCCGGGCTTGTGGAACGGCCCCTGGATGGTGACGGGCTACCAGTCCGGCGCGCAGGTCGTGTTCGAGCCGAACCCACACTGGCCCGGCCCCAAGCCCGCCTTCCGCAAGGTCACGCTGCGCACCATCGAGAACACCGCGGCACTGCAAGCCAACCTGCTGTCCGGCGACATCGACATGGTGGCGGGGGAGGGCGTGGGCCTGACCATCGACCAGGCGCTCGCGCTGCGGAAGCAGGCGCCGGACCGCTTCACCTACGCCTTCCAGCCGAGCCTGACCTACGAGCACATCGACCTCAAGCTCGACAACCCCATCCTGTCCGACGTGCGGGTGCGCCGCGCCCTGCTGTCGGCGCTCGACCGCCAGACGCTGGTGACCCGGCTGTTCGAGGGCTTGCAGCCCGTCGCCGCCACCTGGGTCAACCCGCTGCATCCCATGCACGACAGGACGATCACGGCCATCAAGTTCGACCTGCCCGGCGCCAAGAAGCTGCTCGCCGACGCCGGCTGGACCCCCGGCCCGGACGGCGTGTGCCGCAAGGACGGGCAGCGCCTGTCCATCGAGTTCGGCACGACATCCGGCAACCGCCTGCGCGAGCTGGAGCAGCAGGTCTTGCAGAACCAGTGGAAGGCCGCCTGCATCGAGGCGACGATCAAGAACGAGCCGGCCCGCACCCTGTTCGGCGAGACGCTGAAGCGGCGCACCTACGCGGGCGCGGTCCTGTACGGCTGGAGCAGTACCGTCTCCGAATCGCCGCGCCGCACGCTCGCCACCGACCAGATCCCGAGCCAGGCCAACAGCTACGGCGGCGCGAACTACCCAGGGTTCAGCGATCCTGCCATGGACGCGGACATCGCGGAGGTGGAAAGCGAGCTGGACCCGGAAAAGGCCAGCACGGGGTGGGCCGCCATGCAGCGCATCTACGCGGAGCAACTGCCGGCGCTGCCGCTGTTCTTCCGCGCCGAGCCGCACATCACCCCCAAGTGGCTGCACGGCTACCAGCCGCTCGGCAACGGCTACAACGTCGGCATCTTCGCGGAGCAATGGACATCGCAATAGAGCCGCTGCTGGAGGTCGCGGGCCTGGAGGTCGCCTTCGACCTGCCGGGCGGGCCGCGCCGGGTGGTGGCGGGCGTCGGCTACGCCATCCCGCCGGGCCGCACCTTGGGCGTGGTGGGGGAAAGCGGCTGCGGCAAGAGCATGACCGCGTTGGCGCTCATGGGCCTGGTGCCGCAGCCCGGCCGCGTGTCCGGCAGCATCCGCTTCGAAGGGCGCGAGCTGGTGGGCCAAGGCCGCGCCGCCTGGCGGGCGATGCGCGGCGACCGCATGGCGATGGTGTTCCAGGAGCCGATGACGGCGCTGAACCCCGTCATGCCGGTGGGCCGCCAGATCGCCGAGGCGCTGGTGCTGCATGAGAGCATGGGCTGGCCCGCCGCCGGCGAGCGCGCGGTGGAGCTGCTGTCCCAGGTCGGCATCCCCGCGGCGCGGGAGCGGGCCGGTGCCTACCCGCACCAGCTCAGCGGCGGGCAGCGGCAGCGGGCGATGATCGCGATGGCGCTGGCCTGCCGCCCGGCGCTGCTGGTCGCGGACGAGCCGACCACGGCGCTCGACGTGACCATCCAGGCGCAGATCCTCGACCTGATGCTGGCCTTGCAGGAGGAGACCGGCGCCGCGATCCAGTTCATCTCCCACAACCTCGCAGTGGTGAGCGAGGTGTCGCATGAGGTCGTGGTGATGTACGCCGGACGCATCGTGGAGCGCGGCCCGGCCGATGCGCTGTTCGCGCAGCCGCTGCATCCCTACACGGTCGGCCTGATCGCCACCCTGCCGGACGCCGGGCACCGGATGGACCATCT
>CAXTUQ010000291.1:0-7560 GCA_964247405.1 uncultured Acetobacteraceae bacterium | reverse complement strand
GTCCACCAGCACCCCGCGCCCGCCGAGCGATCCCGGCTCGAACGGGTCGAACGGGATGCTCTCGCTGGCGGCCAGCACCACTTCGGCGAAGCCCTCGGGCGGCACGTGGTCGGCCGGCTGGTCCGTCAGGTCGTCGATGCGGACCACGGAGGTGATCGCCGCGACGGTGACGGCGTACTCGGCCGTGGACAGGCGCAGGCGGAAGGACTCGCCGGGGCGCAGCGGCTCCTGCCGCAGCCAGAACAGCCGGGCGCGCAGCCGCGCCGCGCGCAGCGGCGGGTGCGCGCCGGCGTGCAGCAGGTCGCCGCGCTCCACCACGACATCGGGCGCCAGGGTCAGCGCGACGGATTGGCCGGCTTCGGCCTCCGTGCCGCCGCCGGGCCATCCTTCCAACGTCGCGACCTTGGCCACCGCGCCCTGGGTGCCGATCACCAGCGTGTCGCCCACCGCGACCCGTCCGCCCTCGATCCGGCCCACCACGACCCGCCTGCTGTCGAACCGGTAAACATCCTGCACCGGCAGGCGCAATGGCCGTTCGGCGCGCGACGCCAGCGGCGGCACGACGGACAGCGCCTCCGTCAGGGTCGGCCCGCGATACCAGCCGGTGCGGGCGGAGCGCGATGCCACGTTGTCGCCGTGCCGCGCGGAGGCAGGGATAACCGCGGCCGGGGTAAGCTCCAACTGCTCCAGCAGCGCCGTGATGGCGCGGGTGGCCGATGCGACCCGGCCGGCGTCGAAGTCCAGCAGGTCCGCCTTGTTCAGCAGCACGATGACATGACGCACGCCGATCAGGCGCAGCAGCACGGCGTGGCGCCGGGTTTGCTCCTGCGCACCCTCCGCCACGTCCACCACCAGCACGGCGCCTGCAGCGCCCGCGGCGCCCGTCACCATGTTGCGCAGGAACTGCCGATGGCCCGGCGCATCCACGATCACGAATGGCCGCCCGTCCAGCACGAAGGGCAGGCGCGTGCTGTCAATGGTGACGCCTTGGTCCCGCTCGGCCTGCAGGCTGTCGAGCAGGAAGGACCACTCGACCTTCAGGCCCCGGCGCTCGCTGGAGGCCAGGGCCGCGTCCATGCGCCCGTCCGGCAGGTTGCCGGTGTCGTGCAGCAGGCGGCCGATCAGGGTGCTCTTGCCGTGGTCCACGTGGCCGACGATGACGATGCGGGTTGCAAGCTCGTTCTCGGTGGCGACCGTGTCGTTGGCCGGCTGGGCCGGGACGACGTGCAACAGGGCGCTCATTACAGATACCCCGCAACGCGCAGCCGCTCGAACGCGTCCTCGGTTTCGCTGTCCATGGCGCGCCCGGCCCGTTCCGCTTTGCGGGTGCCGCGCAGTTCCGCCAGGATCTCCGGGATCGTCTTGGCCTGGCTCGGAACCGGCGCGGTGATGTCCTGGTCGCCGAGCGACCGGTAGCGCTGGCCGTTCCGGGCGAAATAAAGGTCCACGACCGGGATGCCTTCGCGCTCGATGTAGCGCCACACGTCCAGCTCGCGCCAGGCGAGCAAGGGGTGGACGCGCACGTGGGCGCCGGCTTCCACCGGCGTCGCGAACTGGTCCCAGAACTCGGGCGGCTGGTTGCGCACGTCCCAGCGGTGGCTGGCGCCGCGAGGGCTGAACACGCGCTCCTTGGCGCGCGTCGCCTGCTCGTCCCGCCGGATGCCGGCGACGACGCCTGCCAGGCGGTCCCGCTCGATCACCGACGCAAGCCCGGCGGTTTTGCGCGCGGCGGAACGGGCGGCGGGCGGCAGCGTCGGGTCAACCTCCTCCACCGGCGGGCAGGCGCCGATGCGGAGGTCGAGGCCCCACTCCGCGGCGTAGCGGTCGCGGAAGGCGTACATCTCGGGAAACTTCTTGCCGGTGTCCACATGGTACACTGCCAACGGCACCCGGCCGAGGAACGCCTTGCGCGCCAGCCACAGCAGCACGTTGCTGTCCTTGCCGAGCGACCACAGCAGGCCAAGCGGCCGCAGCCGGTGGTAGGCCTCGCGCAGCACGAAGATGCTCTGCGCTTCCAGTTGGTCGAGGTCGGTCATCATGGTCTCTCAATCGGGCGGTGGATGCCGCACTCGGTCTTGCCGGTGGCCGCCCAGCGCCCGCTGCGCGGGTCGGCGCCGGGCTGGACGGACCGGGTGCAGGGGGCGCAGCCGATGGAGGCGAAGCCCTGGGCCGTGAGCGGATGGTGGGGCAGCGCGCGCCGCACGAACTCCGCCTCGATCATCGCGGCATTCCAGTGGGCGAGCGGGTTGACCTTCGTGCGTCCGTCCAAGGTTTCGACAACGGGCATCGCGGCACGCGTCGCGGCCTGCGTCCGCTTGCGCCCGGTGATCCAGGCCGCGAACGGCCGCAGCGCCTGCTCAAGCGGCTCAACCTTGCGGAGGGCGCAGCAGGCGTCGGGGTCGAAGGCGTGCAGGGTGCCGTCCGGGTCCCGCTGCGTGAGCGCGCCCGGCGCCGGCTGCACGTCGCGGACATTCCGCAAGCCGAGTGCTATGGCCAGCCGATGCCGGTACTCCAAGGTTTCCGGGGCGTGCTGGCCGGTTTCGAGGAACAGGACCGGCACGGACCGGTCAAGCTCGGCCACCAGGGCGAGCAGCACGGCCGACTCTGCGCCGAAGGAGGACACGACGGCGACGCGCCCCTGGAAGCTGGCGAGGGACCAGCGAAGCGCGCGCTGGCCTTCGTCAATGCCGATTCCCGGGCCGGAACCCGGGCTGTGAAACGGAACGGCTGGGCGCACGTCCGGGCGGGGCGGCAGCGTGCGATGGACAATCGATGACATGGGTCGGGCCTGGAAAGTTTCGTTGGCGAGGCATAACCTGCCTTTCGCCATCATCGCGCGCAAACGCGAGCGCTGATAGTGCTGCCGATCCGAAGATGACACTTTGCAAGCAGCGGCGGTTGTTTGCCTGCTTCACAGATGATGCCTTCTCGTCTGGCAGCTACACGGAGGATGTAAATCTATTCCCAAGCAATCCTTTCCAGAAAGGCGCCAATTGCCTTGACTTGCCGTGGGGAAAACAGGCCTGCTTCGCTCCGCTGTGATCCGCCATCCGTGGAGACCTGCCATGAAGCTCGCGACCGAAACCGCGATCCGGGAGCCTGCCGCGCTTTCGACACAGCGGCGCGTCGGCCGGCAGCACCAAGGCGCCAGGGAGGTGGTCGCCATCATCGGCGCCGGCTTCTCGGGCACCATGGCCGCGATCCACCTGCGGCACGCGCTTCCGCCCGACTGGATCATCGTCCTGCTCGACCGCACCGGCCGGTTCGCCCGCGGCCCGGCCTATGCCGCCAGCGACGCGCCGCACCTGCTCAACGTGCGTTCGGTCAACATGAGCGCCTTGCCGGACGACCCCGGCCATTTCGAGCGGTGGCTGGAAGGCCAGGCCGCGCGCTGGCCGGGCGAAGTCCAGGTGACGCAGGCCGGGACCTTCGCCAGCCGGCGCCTGTATGGGCGCTACCTGCGTGCCCTGCTCTACGACGAGATGACCCAGTCAGGCGGGCGCGTGCGCCTTTGCTCGGACGACGTCCGCGGCCTGGTTCCCGCCGGGAACGGATGGCGGCTGGCCTGCGCCAGCGGGCGCGAGATCTCGGCTGCCGCCGTTGTCATCGCCAGCGGCAACCTGCCCTCCAGCCGGCCATGCGATGGCGTGGTGTTCCACGATCCTTGGGCGCCCGGGGCGACCGCCGGCCTGCGGCCCGGCGAGCCCGTGCTGATCGTCGGCACCGGGCTGACGATGGTGGACCTCGCGCTCGCGATGCACGCGCGCGGCTTCGACGGCCCGATCATTGCCCTGTCGCGACGCGGCCTGGTGCCGCAGCGCCATGCGGCGCCGGGTCCGCCCTGGCCATGCCCGCCGTTCGCGGACGATGAGCGCCGGTCGCTGTCCGCCCTGTTGCGCGGCCTGCGGCGCCGGGTGCGCGACGCGGCGGCGCAGGGTGTTGACTGGCATGCGGCGATCGACGGAATGCGTCCGATGACGGCCGGACTCTGGCAAGGCCTGCCGCCGCCTGAGCGGAGCCGCTTCCTGCGCCATCTCCGGCCGTACTGGGACGTTCACCGCCACCGGATGGCGCCGGTGGTCGCCGAGGCGTTCGGAGGCTTGCTGGCGCGCGGCGTGCTGCAACTGAAGCGCGGCCGGGTCATGGCGACCGAGCTGCAGCAAGGGCCGGCAGGCAGCGCGGCTCGGGTCCAGATCCAGGACCGGGGCGCCTCCTGCACCGAGGCGGTCGTGGCGCAGCGGGTGATCCATGCGACAGGGATCGGCGCCGGCGCGGCGGCCGACGGCCTTGTTGCGGGCCTGATCGCCACCGGCCTGGCGCGGACCGACCCGCACGGGATGGGGCTGGCCGTCACGGCCGCGTTGCAGGTCACCCGGAGCGATGGCGGCGTCGCCCCGGGGCTGTGGGCGCTGGGTCCCATCGTGCGCGGCGTGTTCTGGGAATGCACGGCCGTGCCCGACATCCGCGTGCAGGCGCAGACCGTGGCCGGCGCCGTGGCGGAGTACCTGGCCGTCGTAGGCTGAACGACGGCCTGCCCCTCAACTGACCGGTCTGACGGTCTTCAGCCATCGTTCCCGATATGGGGGATGCAACGCCGTGAGGTGTGCCATCCGGGTCTGGACCCTCGGCCGGTGCTGTTCCAGAACGCCGGGACCGCCCCCTGTTGGGGCGCTCGCGTCCCTGATTGGCAAGGACCCGCCCATGGCTTTCCCGCTCACCCTGCTCGACCTGGCCGGCTCGGTGGCCCTGCTGTTGTGGGGCGTGCACATGGTGCAAACCGGCGTGCAACGCGCCTTCGGGGCGAGGCTTCGGACCTTTCTGGGCACCGCGCTGCGCAACCGGCTTACGGCCTTCCTGGCCGGCATGGGCATCACGGCCATCCTGCAGAGCAGCACGGCGACGGGGCTGATGATCACGGGCTTCGCGGCTGGCGGGCTGGTGGACCTGGTACCCGCGCTTGCGGTCATGCTGGGCGCCAATGTCGGCACCACGCTCATCGTGCAGGCGCTCTCTTTCGATGTGGCCCAGATCGCGCCCGTCCTGGTCCTTATGGGTTTCCTGATGTTCCGCCGCGCCTCGGCCGGACCGCGCGACTTCGGCCGGGTGCTGATCGGCCTCGGGCTGATGCTGGTGGCGCTGCGCCAGCTCCTGGAGCTGGTCACGCCGTTCGAGGACGCGCCGAGCCTGCGCCTGCTGCTGGGTGCGGTCGCGACCGAGCCGGTGCTGGACGTGGTGCTTGCCGCCGGCCTGACCTGGGCGGCGCCCTCCAGCACGGGGTTGACCGCCGTGCTGGAGGGCGCCGCGGGCGCTGACCCGGCCGCCAAGCGGGTGCCGCTCGGCAACCTGCTCGGCCGCGCGGCGGGCGTCGTGGCCGCGCTCGCCTTATTGGCCCCCATTGGGCGGATGATGGTCGTCATGGAGCCTGGCGCCTCGCGGGCCGTCGCCGACTTCCACACCCTGTTCAACCTCGCGCTCGCGGCGGTGTTCCTGCCCCTGCTCAGGCCCTATGCCGCCCTGCTCCGGCGCTGGCTGCCCGTCCGCGTCGATGTGGCCGACCCGTCGCGGCCGATGTACCTGGACCCCGCCGCGCACGAGACGCCGGTCGTCGCGCTTGGGGGCGCGGCGCGCGAGGCGCTGCGGCTCGCCGACGTGCTGGAGGCCATGCTCCAGGGCCTGCGCGACGCCCTGGAGCGGGACGACCGCCGCCGGGTCGGCGAGGCCAAGCGCCTGGACGACGTGCTCGACAAGCTCGACACCGCCATCAAGGCCTACCTCACCGCGCTTGACCCGGAGGCCATGGCCGAGGCCGACCACAGGCGGGCGCAGGAGGTCCTGGCGTTCGCCTTGAACATGGAGCACGCGGGCGACGTGGTGGACAAGAACCTGCTCGGCCTCGCGGCCAAGAAGATCAGGCGCGGCCTGGTCTTTCCCAAGGACAGGCAGGCGGAGCTGCTCGGCGCCGTGGACCGGCTGATGGCCAACACGCGCGCCGCGGCGTCCCTGTTCGTGACCGGGGACGTGCGCGTGGCCCGCCTGCTCGCCAGCGAAAAGGAAGCGTTCCGGGACATCGAGGCACAGGCCACGACGGCGCACTTCGAGCGCTTGCGCTCGGGCCGGATCGAGACGGCAGAGACCAGCGCCCTCCACCTCGACATCCTGCGCGACCTCAAGCGGGTCAACACGCACCTCGTCGCCGCGGCGGCCTACCCGGTGCTGGAAGGCAAGGGCGAGCTGCTGCCGAGCCGTCTCAGGCAGGCCGGGGCCGACGGCGAGGAGTGACGTGGCGAGGAGAGGGGCGCCGATGGACAGCGCCACGGTCAGGGCTGCGCCGGTCCGGGCTGCGGCGGCGCGAGGCCGAGGGTCCGGCCCACGAACCCGGCAGCGTCGAAGTAGCGGACATCGCCCACGAGCTGCTCGTTGAGCACCGTCGCCAGGCCATCGCGGCCAGGTTCGGAGGCGACGACCCGCCTGGTGACGGCCGGCACGGTCCCGCCATGCAGCGCCTCGCCGAGCACACGGCCGACGAGCTTGCCCTTGTCGCGCGGCTGCAGGCCCATGAGGTGGGCAATCGTTCGGCCGACATCCGCGTTGCTCGCCGGCGCCGGGTCAATGAAGCCGGCGCGGAAGTCCGGTCCGACGGCCGCCATGAAGTTCCAGGTATCGGAGCGGCTGAACGATCCGTGCATCCCTTGGCCCTGCTGCAAGGAGGTGTCGGCGACCTCGACCCCGCAGCGCATGGGATCGCCGCACACCGTGTCGAAGGAGCGGAAGCTGACCACGATCGCGGGCTGTGGCAGGACCGACGCCCCTTCGAGTGCGATGTCGGACAACGGCAGGGTGCCCGGGACCGGGCCGAGCTTGCTGTCCACGAACACGCCGCTCGTGTAGTCCTGCGCCATCAGCGCATCCACGACCTTTTGGGCCAGCGCCTTGCCGCCGTCCGGCAGGTAGATCAGGTCCGAACCGCCGTTGGTGGCCACCACCACCTTGGGATGCGCCGGGTCATCGCCGATCAGGGCGTTGGCGAACTTGCCGTGGCCGCCGGGCTTGATCTCGGCGCCCCCGTTGTCCGGATCGCGCAGCGGCATGTCCAAGGCGTGGGCGATGTCGATGCCCACGAAGCCCGGCGGCAGAAAGCCGGCCGGTACGTCGGCATAGCTCGCCCGGGCTGCCGGGCTGGTCGCGCTCCCTTTCGAGATGGTCGAGAAGCCGTGGTCCGCGGTGACGACGATGTTCGTGGTCGCGGACAGGCCAAGCTGATCCAGGGCCGCCCGCAGCCGCCCGAGGTTCTCGTCGGCGTTGCGGATGCCGGCCAGCGATGTCGGCCCGGCCACTCCGGGCACGAGCTGGTTGAGGCTGTCCCCCGTGTTGTGCTGGCTCCCGTCGGGATCGCGGGACCAATACACCATCACGAACGGCTTGCCGCGCTCGGCGAGCATCGGCAGCACCACCCGGGTGGCGGCAGCCGCGAAGTAGTCCTGCTGGGAAACGTTGGCGGTCAAGGAGCCCGGCGTGGTCGCGTTGCCGGCCTTGCCGTTGTCGCCCCGCCCCGGCGTGGCC
>CAXTUQ010000290.1:0-7574 GCA_964247405.1 uncultured Acetobacteraceae bacterium | reverse complement strand
GCTTCCTCTGCCTCTCGGGTCAAAGTAGCGTCACGACCCCCCGGGACCAAACACCTAGGTCCTCGACCATGAAAACGATGCGCCGGTCGAATCCGTCCCCGCTCAACCTCGTTCCGTCTGGCCCGGCAAACTTGCCCCGGCCGCGGAAGATCATCTGCGACACCTCCATCAAGGAGGCCTCGACGTCGAATCGCGGCACGAGGATGATCAGGGTCGTCGCCTTCGGGAAGGAGATGCCCCGGGAGCCGGCGGAGGTCATCAGGAAGACGCGCTTGGAATCCCGTACATCCTCCTGCATCAGGTGCCGTCGGCGCATCGCGTCCACGCTGCCATGCAGCTCCGCCACGTCGTGCCCCTGCAGGCCGTGGTCCTGGACCAGCCGTTGGCGCACGGCTTTGAGAAAGGCCTTGTCCTGGGCGAAGTAGATCGTCTGCTGATCGGGATGCGCTCGCACGGCCTCGGCGATCCGGGCGGCCGCCGCGATCACGATCCGCTCGCCATGGGCCTGGCGCGCGAGACGCCGGGCGTCCCCGGCTTCCGCCTTGGTCATGTCGAGCGCGTCGATGCGGACCGCGTATTCCACATCGAGCCTGCCGGCCGGGTAGCCGTCCGCCATCACGTGCAGGACGTCCGTCTTGATCTGCCCCACCTTGAAGCGGCCCATGGCCAGGTCGAAGGGCTGCCCCTTGCCCCCGGGGTGATCATCAGGCGTTGCGGCGCTTCCGCCCAACCGCACCGCTTGTCCTCCCCATCGTCGGCCTCGACGCCGGCGGCGCTCTCCAGGTAGGAGCGGAACGCCTCGGGGGTGGAAAGCGACGCATCCGCCAAGATGAGAACGCAGCGGAACGGACTCGATTCGCCGAAAGGGTCCAGGAACTCCCGCCGCAGCCAATCCGCCACCGCATGGACCATCGGCGCCCCGGCCCCATCGCCCGTGATCTCGTCGATCATGACCAGCACGAGCGGCCGCTCCGCCGCCATGGTGCGGCGTCCGTCGGTGCCGTCGCCGCGGTCCACACCGGTCTCGAACAGGTGCCCGAGGGCGTTGATCGTGGTCTTGACGGCGCCGGTCTGCCGGAAGCCCTGGATGGCTGCCGTCATGGCGACGGCTGGCGCCACGGGGTTCATGCGCATGAGCTTCCGGCATTCCGAAGCCAATGTTTGCAGCACGCCTGGCGTGCGGACATCCTCCAGGTGCATCGTCCGCTCGTCAACGTCGACCGTGTAGGACGCCCGGCGGTGGCGCCCTTCGGCAATCTGCGCCGCCTGATCGGGCGTGAGGTGCAGCACCCCTCCCTCAAAAAGGTCGCGCCTCCCGACGGCGTCGCTGTTCGATTCCACCACGACGGCGCCGGTGACGTGGGCCTTGACGCCCTGATCCCCGGCCCAGGAGGCGGCGCCGGCGATCAGGTTGTGATTGGCGGTCACGGCAAAGGCGCCGGGGGCGAAACCTTCCACGATGGAGCGGGTGACGTCGGCGTTGATCACCACGCGCGGGCTGAAATAGGCAAAGAAGCACCGCTCCGCCCCAGGAAGCGCCTTGAGCCCCCAGGAAGCGCCTTGAGCAAGGAGGTCGTCTTGCCGATGCCGGGATGCCCGAGGAGGCCAAGGACGGTGAGGGCGCCGGGCCGGGCCCTCCGCACGGCCGTGACGATGGCGGCCTCGTTCAGGGACCGCAGGGTGACGGGAAGCCCCGCACCGCTTTCAGCAGGTCCATCCAACTCCTTCCCACGTTGGCCGCTGCCCCCCGTGCCGCCGCACTTGGCCTCGCCCCGGGCCTTCGCGCAAGTAGCCCTCAAGGACTTTGCGGGCTGGCGCTCCCAGGAAAGCCTCGACGTCGGCGTCGCAGCCCTCCACCCAACCCAACGCCTCCTCCCAAGGAATGGCCCCGTTCGGGTTACGGAAGCCGGTCATGGTCTCGGTGAACGCGCTCGGCGCCAGGGTGCGGTCGGCCTGCACATCCAGGGTGCCGCCGAGGCCCTGGCGAAGCGCCCGGGGCAGCCCCTTCCGGATCTGGCGGTAAACCCCTTCCAGGCGCTCCTCGAACGGCCGTTCGGTTTTGTCGGCTCCCCGATACAGGTTGCCCAAAGCCTCCACGAGCTGGCGCTTCGCGTCGCCCTGGCTGCCAGCCCCGAGCGGCGCGTTGACGGACTCGATCCCGGCGGCGGTGACGGCCACCACATCGACATGCAGACCGGCGGCCAGCACCTCTTGAGGCAGCATGGCCGCGAGGACGCTTGCATAGGAGCAGCCCTGGGTGAGCTTGTACAGCGGCTTGTCGCGCCCTGTGAAGGCGAGCAGTTGGTCAACCATCTCGGAGGACACGGTGAACCCGACGCCCTCGACTTCGGCGGCGAGGTTGGAGAACACGCCGTGGCCCGACACGAGGCGCGTGTACCGCGACATCTCCCTGGCATGCGCTTCCTCGGTCCCGAAATCGTCGATCTCGGGCGGCACGTTGAGGGAGAACTCCAGGCATAGCAGACGTCGTTGCCCGCGGCGCCCCTCCAACATCAGGAGGAAGTCGGCGTTGGCCGGCGCCCCCTTGGCCACAAGGTGCTCAGGCGCCGCGGTGATCCCGAACAGGCCGGCGAACTCGCGCCCTCGCGCCAGGCGTTCTTCGTCCGGGACGTGCACCTCATGCCCGGGCCGCCTTTCCTTCAGGTCGAAGGGGCACCAGATCGCCATCGCTTCCTTGAAGCGGGACCTCTTCGGCAGGCCGCGCCACCATTCGCGGGCTACCGTCCAGCCGTTGCCGTAGCCCAACACGGAAAGGTGGTCGTGGAAGGAGGAAACCAGGCGCCGCGCGTTGGCGTCCACGGTTTCCGCCTGGGCCAGGCAGTGCTGGAGCACATCCTTGGGCTTCGCGCGGCACCAGGGCGTCAGGCCCGGCCAGTCCCGCCGAATAACTCCCTGGTGCGCGAGGAAGGAGAGGACGCCCCGCTTCACCGCCACCTCGAACACGTTTCCCCAAACGGAGCGCATGGAAACGGATGCGGTCAGCGGTCCCATCGGGGACCCAAGATGTGCCTGCGGGTCGGCTTCGAAGCCCATGTTACGCGCCCTCCGCCATGCCTGATGCAGAGCCTGATTGCCCATCCGCAGCGCCTGAAGCCGACGGACTTTGCGCTGGCGGGGGCCGGTCGGAGGAAATGTCGATGGGGAGCACGACGGGCGAATCCCCGGGCCGTGGCGCAGGGCCTGTCCGTGGCCCCGGCTCCCGAACAGCCCGCAAAGCGCCGGCGACGCGGGCCACCACCGCCACGGCGCTCAGCTCGACCGTCCCGGAAGCGCGGCGCCGGCGATCCATCACCCGGAACTCGCCGGCTCCGGCGACGGTGGTCGGCGACATCCAGGCCGCGGGGTTGAGCACGGGCTTGGCCCTGCCCTTCTGTGCCCCGTCCTCGGCCTCAAGCAGGTGCATGGCGCGGATGACCTCGGTCAACGCCAGTTGGTCAGACGACCCCTCATCAGCGCGTTCTGGCTGCGCACGGCGGCATTGCCGAAGTCAAGGCTCTGGCCGAGGAGCAGGTAGTACATGGAAGGGCCAGCGGATCTCGGATCAGGCGCTCCGCTTCGCCATTGACCTTTTTTCCCGTTTTCCGGGCCGATCGGTCGCCGAGATGGACCGTGACCTGGAAGGAGAACAGGACGCCAGGTCCAACCAGGGGTGACCCGCTCGAAACGTGGACCGCCTTCAGCCAGTCCACCTTCTCATGCTCACTATCGGCCATCGCGCCATGCGTGGCGAGCGGGTGCTGCTTGCCGGCATCGACCGCCCGCGGGTTCAGGA
Source organism: uncultured Acetobacteraceae bacterium (assembly GCA_964247405.1). GTDB lineage: Bacteria > Pseudomonadota > Alphaproteobacteria > Acetobacterales > Acetobacteraceae > CAHJXG01. The sequence continues at coordinate 3,781 of CAXTUQ010000290.1, read as the reverse complement.
CCGTGTCGCGCAGGTTGACGTAGAGGGTGATAGGGGCTGCGATCACCGTATGCAGGGCCGCAGCGGCTTCCTTGGTCCGGAGCACATCGACCACCTGCTCGGCAATGGCACCCATGGTTGCGGAGCGAGCCTCAAGAGCCGCCTGCAATACCTCCTTGGCCTCCTCGCAGGAGGGCAGCGCCTGCAGTTGCTCCATCCGCTGTCGGATGGCCGAAAGAACATCGAGACCGTCATGTCCGCTGCCGGGCAGCACGGCGTCCAGCACCAAAAGCTCGGCAAGCGCCTTGGCGCACCCGTGCCCCGCATCCAGCCGGTCGAGGCAAGCCTCCAAGCGCGCATCGAACGCCCGCTTGTTTTCCTCCGGGTTGTGCCTGTTGACCTTGAAGGAATAGCAGACCTCCCGGCGCACCGACGAGTCCGACGTGTCGAGCGGCCGGTCCTCGAAAAGCTGGGTGTCCCACACTGCCCAGACGGGCAGAGCGCGGAAGAACGACGCCTTCACCAAATGGTCCGAAAGGCTGAAGTCCGCGTCCTGCCCGAAATGGCGCACGAGGCCGATCCGCAGGTCCGACCTCGCTTCCTCGATCACGGCCCGGTAGAGATCGAAGAGGCGGCTGACATAGCGCTGGAAGCCGGCCCGCTCGGCCTCGCTCCGCGCCGCCGAAGCCAAGGCGTCCATGACGCGGAAGGATATGGTTCGCCAACATCGTGACGCCATTGCCGTCCGAGGATGACGCCTGCAGGGCCGCGGTGATGCCCTCTTTCATCCCCTTGAAGATCCGGGCCACGGCGTCATTGATGGCGCCTTCCGAACCTTTGGGGAAGCGCCCGCCGGCCTTGAGCGTCAACGCACTCTTCGGATGCTGGATACCCTTCAGGAACGGGGTCCTGTTAGGGAATTCCCTGAACTCGGGCGTATCCATGACGCGCTTCATGAAAACCGCGAGGTCGATGACCAGGGTGTCCCCACACGGCGCCCCGGCGGCATCACGGCGCCATCGGCCCTGGATGAAGTCGATCTGGGGAGGGCCATTTGCGGGAGCGATGTGCTGCGCGGCCAGGCCTAGCGCCGCGGCAAGGTCAATGGAGGGACGGGAAGACTCGACGCCTATGGAGGCGCCATCTTTAGCCTCAGGCATAAAGCTTTCCGATCTGACCCTGGCTCGAAGCAAGCCGCATCATCCCGCTTGGAGCGAGACGGAAAACGCGTTTGTGTGCAGGAGCGTCGGTCTCAGACTTGGGCCGGGCCAATACATCTTTTGCGAAATCAAGAGCTGAGTTCGACCGCTCGGCTCACCTTTGTTTTTGTTTTGTTCTCATTTTTTATCGAAATGTTATGGCCCGCGTAGAGTCAGAGACTTGGCCTGATGTGCTCGCAGCGGGTGTCAACTTGAACGCCTGACTTCACTTTGCAGTGATGCTCGACCCACCTCCCGCCCCATGCGCGACCGAGTTTCAACCTTGAGGCTTGACACCGCACAGCATACAGCTCCGCCGTCAAAGGGCGGCCAGCCCGTCAACAGGGGGAAACGCGATGAAAGCAATCGTGATCGACAAGGACGACAGCGGCCAGCAAGTGGCCTTGCGCGACTTCGATGAGGCCGGGCTGATGGAGGGCGATGTCACCGTCCGCATCTCGCACTCCTGCCTGAACTACAAGGACGGCCTCGCCTTGACCGGCAAGGCGCCGGTAGTGCGCCGCTTCCCGATGATTCCCGGCATCGACTTCGCGGGCGTGGTCGAGGCCTCGTCGCATCCCGGCTTCAAGCGCGGCGACGCCGTGCTGCTGAACGGCTGGGGCACCGGAGAAACGCATCTCGGCGGCTATGCGGAGCGGAGCCGGGTCAAGGGCGAGTGGCTGGTCCCGCTGCCTGACGGCCTGACCGCCGCGCAGGCGATGGCCATCGGCACCGCGGGCTTTACTGCGATGCTGTCGCTGATGGCCCTTGAGCACCACGGCCTCACGCCCGATGCCGGCCCGGCGGTTGTCACCGGGGCGGCCGGCGGCGTCGGCTCGGTCGCGATCGCCCTCCTGCACCACGCCGGCTGGCGGGTGATCGCCTCGACCGGACGGATGGGGGAGGCCGAGTACCTGACGGGCTTGGGCGCGGACGAGGTCATTGACCGGGCGGGGCTGAGCGGCGCGCCGAAGCCGCTCGCCAAGGAGCGTTGGGCGGCCGGCGTCGACTCCGTGGGATCGGCCACGCTGGCCAACGTGCTGTCCATGACTCGGTATGGCGGCGCGGTCGCGGCGTGCGGGCTGGCGGGCGGCATGGACCTGCCCGGATCGGTCGCGCCGTTCATCCTGCGCGGCGTGGCGCTGCTCGGCATTGAATCCGTGATGGCGCCCCAGACGCGCCGGGTGGAGGCGTGGGACCGGCTGGCCCGGGAGCTTGACCTGGCCAAGCTCGGCGCGATGACCCGGACGATTGGACTGGCCGATGTTCCGCAAGCGGCGGAGGAGATCATCGCCGGCCGCGTGCGCGGACGGGTCGTGGTGGAGGTCGGCGGTTGAGCCGCGCCGGCCCGTCGCTTCCAGGCAAGCTGCCGGCGGAAGCGTTCAAGAAAGCAGGTGCCACGCCCCGCATCCTGCTATAAGCCGCCTATGCGTGGCAGCACCGCCCCGCGCCCGGCCCACTGACCGAGGACTGGAGCCATGAACGCCATCGGCGACGTGCTCGACCGCATCAAGGACCCGCTGCTGCAGCCTTACCAACTGCGGCATCTTACGCTGCGCAACCGGGTGATGAGCACGGCGCACGAGCCGTACTACAGCGAAGACGGCATGCCGAAGGACCGCTACCGGCTGTATCACGTGGAGAAGGCGCGCGGCGGCGTGGCGCTGACCATGACTGCCGGGTCCGCCGTGGTGTGGCCCGACAGCCCGCCAGTGTTCGGCAACCTATTGGCCTACAAGGACGAGATCGTGCCTTGGCTGCGTCGCCTCACCGACGAGTGCCATGAGCACGGCTCGGCGGTGATGATCCAGATCACCCACCTCGGCCGCCGCACCGCCTGGAACAAGGCGGATTGGCTGCCGGTGCTGGCGCCCTCCCCGATCCGCGAGCCGGCCCATCGCGCCTTCCCGAAGGCGGCGGAGGACTGGGACATCGACCGCATCGTCGCCGACTACGCCACTGCCGCGCAACGGATGCAGGCGGCCGGGCTGGACGGGCTGGAGATCAACGCCTACGGCCATTTGCCGGACCAGTTCTGGTCGCCGGCCACCAACCGGCGGGAGGACGCGTTCGGCGGCGACCTCGCGGCGCGCATGGCGTTCTCGCTCCGCGTCATGCAGGCGATGCGGGACGCGGTGGGGCCGGACTTCCTGCTCGGCCTGCGCATGGTGGCGGACGAGGATTGGGAGATCGGCCTGTCGCGCGAGGAGGGCATCGAGATCGCCCGGCGCTTCAAGGCGTCCGGCCTTGCCGACTTTCTCAACATCATCCGCGGCCACATGGACACCGACGCGGCGCTGGTCGATGTGATCCCGATTGCCGGCATGCGCTCCGCCCCGCATCTCGACTTCGCCGGCGAGGTCCGGGCGGCGGCCGAGATCCCGGTGTTCCACGCCGCCCGCATCAACGACGTCGCCACCGCGCGCCACGCCATCGCGGAGGGCAAGCTCGACATGGTCGGCATGACCCGTGCGCTGATCGCCGATCCGCACATCGTCCGCAAGGTGATGGAGCGGCGGGAGCACCTGATCCGCCCCTGCGTCGGCGCCAGCTACTGCATCGACCGCATCTACGAGGGCAACGAGGCGTTGTGCATCCACAAC
>CAXTUQ010000289.1:0-7579 GCA_964247405.1 uncultured Acetobacteraceae bacterium | reverse complement strand
TAGCTCGTCAGGCTCATAACCTGAAGGTCACAGGTTCAAATCCTGTCCCCGCAATTCTATAAGAAGTCTAATCTATAAACAATGTTTTGCTTATTGTGATGATTAGAGAATGCGCGTGTTTAATCGCCCCTATTTTAAAGCAATTTCCTAATCAACCGTGCTTTAAATTCATGTGCTCGCATTTCCCAGCCGCGATGTTGCCAGATAGTTAAGTCAATGCTTTTCGATGCTGCAAGATCTGCCTGAAACAGTGCTTCCATCTTTTCTCCGAATGCGGCGCCTAAGATGATTGCATCAATTTCATTATTCCATACTGTGCTGCGCCAGTCGAGGTTGGATGAGCCAACTGCCGACCAAGCCCCGTCGATTACCACAGTTTTTGCGTGCAGGATTTGTTCCTGAAATTCATGCAACTTCACGCCGGACTTTAACAATCTGCCGTATTCTGACCGCCCTGCCGCGACTGCGGCATCACTGGTACTCCGCCCCGGTACGATCACCTGTATATCCACGCCCCGTTTCGCTGCTGCCTCCAGTGCTTGCATAAGATCTGGCGTCGGCACAAAAAATCCCGTTGTCAGATGCACCGAAGTCCGGGATAGCGCGATAGCCGCAAGCAATGTACGGTAAATGAGCGGTTGCCCATTATCTGGCGCTCCATCAATTGCTTGCACCATCATTCCATCCCTGCCTGCAGGCGGCGCGGGTGGCGCATCAGCGAGAGCAGGTCCTTTCTGCTGGCGCCAAGTTTCCATGAAATAGCGCTCGAATTGGGCGACCACCGGACCTTCGATCCGTACATCCGTGTCCCGCCAAGCCTCATCATCTGGATCGACCGCGCGGTGGCTCGGTATGTTTCGATACACCCGGCTGATGTTGACCCCGCCGGTTATCGCGATCTTGCCATCCACGCACAAGAGTTTGCGGTGGTCTCGTGCATTGACTTTGATTGGCACACGGGTGTTGGGCCGCAAAGGATTGTACTCCAGCACCTTAACGCCGCCCTCCTGCAACCGATCAAACAATGCTGTTTTTGTGTCGCTTGCTCCCCAAGCGTCGTAAATCAGGTTTACCTCGACACCGCGTCGCCGGGCGGCAAGCAGCAGCTCGGCGAAAGTTCCTCCAGCCGTGTTGTCGAACTCGTAGCTTTCCATGTCAATTCGAATCCGAGCAGAACGGATCGCGGCGCTCAGCGCAGCAAAGGATGCAGGCCCGTCAATCAGCAACTCGACACGATTTCCGGTGAGAAAGGGCACATGAGCAAAACGTTCCCCCTGTTCACGCATAAGATCAAGATTGCGGGCCGGATCGGCCGCCGCAGCAGCGAGAAGATCCGGGCTGGTTCTAGGTGGCGGTTCAACGGCGCACCCTGCCAACAAGGCAGTGACTGTCAAAAATGTGGACGCAGCGCGGACCATTCGTTCCATGCGATAACGATACAATAAGTTTGTGTCTAAATATAGACAAATCTCGGGTTCGGGCGACCGTCAGCAGCGTCGGGGCGGCAGTCACGCCCAGCCTGTCAGCCAGCAGCGGCGCGAGCGTTGCCTGCCCGTCAAAGCGGGTGAGGGTGCAGCATTCCAGCCCCTCTCGTCGCTTTGAGCCGGCTCGCACCCATTTCGGTCGGTCTGCTGCCGCGTATCTCGCGCCCACGCCCACCAGGTCAGGGCAGAGCACCGGAAAGCGGCGACGCCTCAGCGAACCCCGGTATTTGCGGCTACAGCGACGGACAGGGTTGTTCATAACGACGTAACATGCCGGCATTTCACGCCGCCCGCCTGCAAGGGTTTTCCAGCGCCGTCTAAGCCTCCTCCAAGCGAACCTCTCAGGTTATCGCGCGATATCGTACATAATGTCACAATCTTGGCATTTTTACTGTTCTTCTGCGTAAGCATCTTGCTTTCGCAACGGATTTTTGAGATAAAGCTGGAGAAATATACGAGGGTCCTATGGTCATCCTGTTTATCAGCCAGGTGCATTTTCTTCGGGAGGCGTTGGTAGAGGTCTTGCGTGGGGGCGAGGGCATCATGGCGTTCGGCGCGTTTTCCCGCGAAACTGCCGAAGCAGTGACCACAGAGTTCACGCCCAACCTGGTTGTGATTGACTCGTCGCACCCGGAAGCGATGGCTCTGGTCAGCACCGTTCGCACGCGCCTCCCCAAAGTGAGCGTCGTCGTGCTGGCAACACGTGAGCGGGACGAGGACTTCTTGCTTTGGGCTGATATCGGGATTTCCGGGTATTTGGGGCCGGACACCTCGTCGCGCGACCTGATCTCAACGGTGCGACGCGCCGCAGCGGGCGAAGTCGTCTGCCCGCCGCGGCTGACTGCTCTCCTGCTGAACCGCTTTGCCGACCGCTCGAATGATCGCGCAACGCGGGCCGGAATCCATGCCCTGACGCCACGTGAGCGCGAGATCATGGAGCTGCTGGCGGACGGCTTGCCCAACAAGCTGATCGCGCGCCGCCTGCAGGTCGCCCTGCCGACGGTGAAAAACCACGTGCATAGCATCCTCGACAAATGGGACGTGCGCAGTCGGGGCGAGGCTGCTGCCCGTTACCGTCGAAAGATCCAGGAAACCGAAGCGAGCAGCAGCAGGTTCACGGCAGTGCGGCCTATTCACGTCCTTCCCACCGGGTCGCCTGCACATCGCAATGGCAGCGCGTCGTCCGCTGCTGGCCGCCGGGCAGAATAGGCGGGTTCGCCTCCGAGACCGGGCGGGAAGGCGGCAAGCTGCTGACGCCCGGCTTTTGCGCACACTTTGAACGGCAATGTTGCACCATCCCGTTGCGGCGAAACGTGCGGCAGCGCGCCAGGCCATAGCAGGTCAGTGCCGCCATCTTGGCCGCCCATAGATTGCCCCGCCGCAAGCAAAGCAAATGCTGGCTGCCGTGAGGTGGATGGCGTCGAGGGCGTTCCGAACCGCGCTGCATCCTGTGGCGGCACAAGGCTGTTGCCTGAACGGTCTCGGTTTTTATCTTCCCGGAAAGCTGCCCTGCGGCAGGCCGCGCCGTGTGCCACATTGTTGCGGCCTTGCTTCGGCCATCCGGGACGCTTGACAGGACGGCGGGAGCGGGCGTGTCCTCCCGCGGAACGGGGAACAGGATCGCCATGCCATTGGAAATCGCGGTGCGGGGCTTGTTTGCGACCCCGGTTGCCGCGATCGTGCTGCCGGACGCCGAGGCGCGCAACGCCCGGCTGCGCCGGTTGATCCTGGCCCGCCGGGACCAGTTCCCCTCACTCCACTCGTCCAACGCCGGCGGCTGGCATTCTGAGCGCGATTTGGCCGATTGGGGCGGGCCGGACGTGGCCGAGGTTCTGGCGCTCGCGCGGTCGGCGGCGACGCAGCTCACCGCGGACCGGTTCGGCAAGCCGGTGCGGCCCGCCTGGGTTACTCAGGCCTGGGCCAACGTGAACGGACCTGGCGATGGCAACATCGCGCACTACCACGCTGGGTCGTTCTGGTCCGGCACCTACTACGTCGCCGATGGTGGTTGCGCTGCGGACCCGTCGCTGGGCGGCGCGTTCGAGATGATCGACCCGCGCGGCGCGGCGCCTGCGATGTATGCGCCCACCCTGCGCTTCGCCGGGGAGGACGGGCAGTCGGCCGGCAGCGGCGAGACGATCCTGCCGAAACCCGGCCTGCTGTTCCTGTTCCCGTCCTGGCTGCAGCACCAGGTCCGGCCTTATCGCGGCACAGAGCTGCGCATCTCCGTCGCTTTCAACCTCGGCGTCTGATGGACGCGCTGCTCCCCCGCGCCGCGTCGCGCCGGTTGGCCGAGATCCTGGGCATCGCCCGCCAGGCTGGGCGGGTGTCGGTCGAGGACCTGGCGCAGCGCTTCGCCGTGACCCCGCAGACCATCCGCCGCGACCTGAACGAGCTGTGCGAGGCCCGCGCGCTGACCCGCGTGCACGGGGGCGCAATGATCGCCTCGGGCGTCGAGAACCTGGCCTACGAGGCGCGCAAGGCCGTGGCGGCGCCGCACAAACGGCTGATCGGGGCGGCGGCGGCGGCGCTGGTGCCCGGCCACTCCTCGCTGTTCATCAACATCGGCACCACGACGGAGGCGGTGGCCCGGGCGCTCGGCGGCCATGCCGGGCTGCTGGTCATCACCAACAACCTGCACGTCGCCGGCGAGCTGTACCGCAACCCGGCCATTGAAGTGGTGCTGGCCGGCGGGGTGATCCGGCACAGCGATGGCGGCATCATCGGCCCGGGCACCGTTGAACAGATCCGGCAATTTCGCGTGGACACCGCGGTGGTGGGCACCTCGGCCATCGACGCCGACGGCACGCTGCTGGATTTCGACATCCGCGAGGTGCAGGTGTCCCAGGCGATCATCGCCAGCGCGCGCCGGGTGATGCTGGTAGCGGACGGCAGCAAATTCCTGCGCTCCGCCCCGGTGCGGATCGCTCATCTGTCGGATGTGGACGTGCTGGTGACGGACCGGCTGCCGTCGCCCGAGATCACCGCCCTGTGCGCGGCAAACGAGGTGGAGGTGGTGGAAGCCGGCGGCCCAATCGAGGCAGACGAGGTTTCGGATGAAAGTTCGTTTTGACCTCTTGGCGTCGGCGTTTGGTTCGGGTTAGTGTTCGCAAGGGGAGGGCCGGCAAGCGCCCCCCTTGAGGAACGCGCTCACCCATGCCCCAGGCGGCCACCCCGGACATCTTCGACCTTGCGATCATCGGCGGCGGCATCAACGGCTGCGGCATCGCGCGCGATGCTGTCGGGCGGGGCTGGTCAGTGTATCTGTGCGAAGCCAACGACCTGGCGTCTGCGACCTCCTCCGCCTCCACCAAGCTGGTGCATGGCGGGCTGCGTTACCTGGAGTACTACGAGTTCCGCCTGGTGCGCGAGGCGCTGATGGAGCGGGAGGTGTTGTGGGGCATCGCGCCGCACATCGTTTGGCCGCTGCGCTTCGTGCTGCCGCATCACAAGGGGCTGCGCCCGGCCTGGCTGTTGCGGCTGGGCCTGTTCCTGTACGACCACCTGGGCGGGCGCAAGCGTCTGCCGCCGACGCGAACCAAGCGGCTGCGCAACGATCCGGCCGGCCGTATGCTCAAGCCCGAGTACAAGGTTGCGTTCGAGTACTCGGATTGCTGGGTCGAAGATTCGCGCATGGTGCTGCTGAACGCCCGTGATGCGGCGGAGCGCGGCGCCGTGGTCGCGACCCGCACCCGCTGCACCGCGGCCGAGCGGGTGGACGGCCTATGGCGCGTCACCACGCAGCATGACGGGGCGGAGCCGCAGGTCATCCAGGCCCGCGCGCTGGTGAACGCCGCCGGGCCGTGGGTGGGGCAGGTGCTGCACTCCGTGCTGCGGGCGAACACGCCGTCGCAGGTCCGCATGGTGAAGGGCAGCCACATCGTGGTGCGGCGGCTTTACCCGGAAGACCATTGCTACATCTTCCAGAACGCCGATAATCGGATTTTCTTTGCGATCCCGTATGAGCAGGACTTCACGCTGATCGGCACCACCGACCTCGACTACAAGGGCGACCCGCGCGAGGCCCACGCTTCCGCCGAGGAAATCGAGTACCTGTGCCGCGGCACCAGCGAGTATTTCCTGCATCCTGTCACGCCGGATCAGGTGGTGTGGACCTACTCGGGCGTCCGCCCGTTGTACGACGACGGCGCGTCCAAGGCGCAGGCGGCCACGCGCGACTACGTGCTCACGCTGGATGCGCCGGATGGCCAGGCGGCGCAGCTTTCCATCTTCGGCGGCAAGATCACCACCTACCGGCGGCTGGCGGAAGCGGCGCTGGCCAAGCTCGCGCCGCATTTGCCGGCGGCCACCGCCCGGCCCGCCGGCTGGACCGGCACGGCGCCCTTGCCCGGCGGCGACTTCCCGGTGGACGGGTTCGATGCGGCGCTTCAAGCGTTGCGCGCCCGCTACCCGTTCATCGCCGAGCGGACGCTGCGGCGGCTGCTGCGCGCCTACGGCACCTGCGTCCATGACCTGCTGGGCGACGCCGCCTCGGCGGAGGCTCTCGGCCCGGTGCTCGGCGCGGATTTGACGGAGGCGGAGCTGCGTTACCTCGTCCGCTTCGAGTGGGCGCAGACCGCGGCGGACGTGGCGTGGCGCCGCAGCAAGCTCGGCCTGCGCATGACGCCGCAGGAGATCGCGCGGGTGGACGCGGCGCTGGACGCCCTGCGGTCGCAGCGGGACGAGGCGGCGTGAGCCTGCAACTGGAGCATGTCGGGTTCACCCAGGGGCCGGACACCCTGATCCATGACGTGTCGCTGACGCTGGCCCGGGGGGCGCTGCATGTGCTGCTGGGGCCGACGCTGGCCGGCAAGACAACGCTGATGCGGCTGATGGCCGGGCTGGACAAGCCAACCTCCGGCCGGCTGCTGCTGGACGGGCGGGACATTACGGGCACGCCGGTGCGGCGGCGGTCGGTGGCGATGGTGTACCAGCAGTTCGTCAACTACCCGACGCTGTCGGTGTATGAGAACATCGCCTCGCCGCTGCGCGTCGCCGGGATCGCGCGGGCGGAGATCGAGCGGCGGGTGCGCGTTGCCGCGAAGCTGCTGCGGCTGGAGGCCATGCTGGACCGCATGCCGGCGCAGCTTTCGGGTGGGCAGCAGCAGCGCACCGCCATTGCCCGCGCGCTGGTGAAACGGGCGGAGCTGGTGCTGCTGGACGAGCCGCTGGGCAACCTCGACTACAAGCTGCGCGAGGAGCTGCGGGAGGAGCTGCCGCGGCTGTTCGCCGAAACCGGCGCCATCCTGGTTTACGCCACGACGGAGCCAACCGAGGCTTTGCTGCTGGGCGGGGAGACGGCAGCCTTGTCGGAGGGTCGCCTGGTGCAGGCCGGGCCGACTGCGGCGCTGTACCGCCAGCCGCTGACGCTGGAAGCCGCGCGGGTGTTTTCCGACCCGCCGTTGAACGAGCTGGCGCTGGAGAAGCGCGACAACGCCCTGCTGACCGAGCATGGGGAGCGCGCAGCGCCATCGCCGCTGCTGGGCCTGCCGGACGGGCGTTACCGCATGGGGTTCCGCGCCGACGCGGTGACGGTCGGCGCGAAGCCGCCGGGCAGCCTGAGCTTCGAGGGCACGGTCTCCGTGACCGAGATCAACGGCTCCGAGAGCTTCGTGCACGTCGATGTGGGCGGCGGCGCCTGGGTCTGCCTGATCCCCGGCGTGCATGACCTGCTGCCCGGGGCGTCCACGGCGCTGCACATCGACGTGCGCCGGGCCTTCGTGTTCGACGCGGTCGGGGCGCTCGCGTCGCATCCCGTGCTGGCGGAGGCAGTCTAATGGTTCAGTCAAGCGGCTGTTTTGAAGCCGGTCTGGAAGGGCGTCCGGGATTGGACGACGGCCCAGAGCACGTTCACGCGCCTGCGGGCGAGTGCGATGACGGCTTGGTGGTGGCGCTTCCCTTCTCGCCGTTTGCGGTCGTAGAAGGCACGGCTGTCGTCGTGGCCAAGCGAGCAGAAGGCGGACTGGTAGAACATGCGTTTGAGCCCCTTGTTGCCGCCGTTTGGCCGGCGCAGGAAGCGCGTCCGGCCGGATTGCCGCAGCACCGGCGCCATGCCGGCGGCCGAGGCGAGTGCGTCGGCGGAGCGGAAGCGCGAC
>CAXTUQ010000288.1:0-7612 GCA_964247405.1 uncultured Acetobacteraceae bacterium | reverse complement strand
TTCGCCCGCCTTGTGGCTCAACCAGCTTAGGCCTGACGACTTCGCCAGCAGTATCCGAACCGGGGCAATCCCAGTCCCACCTAACAAGTTGACGGTGGCTTGATTGAACCTACAGTCCTGCCAGCAAGAAGACCCGCAACGGGGCTGCCGCGCTGTTTCGGCACAGACGCTTTGGGAGGAAACCTTGAGGAAGACGCTTACAGCATTGGCGGCCATCGCCCTCGGCCTAGGAACGCTGCTCGGCAGCGTTCAGGCGCAGGCGCAAGGCAAGAAATTCACGATCGCCCTGATCCCCGGCCTGACCACCGACGCCTTCTACATCACGATGCGCCGCGGGGCCGAAGACGCCGCCAAGGCGCTCGGGGCTGTTCTCGTGTTTCAAGGCGCGCCCGAGTTCAATCCGGTGCAGCAGTCGCCGGTGCTGGACGCGGTGATTGCCCGTCATCCCGACGCGATCTTGATCGCTCCCACGGACAAAGCGCAGTTGGTGCAGCCGCTGAGGAAAGCCGCCGATGCCGGAATCCCGGTCATCACGGTCGACACCTTTATCGGCACCGGCAATTACCAGACGAAGTCGGGCGATGCCGACTTCCCGCTGTCCTACATCGCGTCCGACAACGTGCTCGGCGGCAAGATGGCGGCCCGCGCCTTGGCCAAGGCGGTCGGCGACAAGGGCAAGGTCTACGTGTCCAACGTGAAGCCCGGCGTCTCCACCACCGATCAGCGCGAGGAAGGCTTCAAAGAGGAGATGAAGAGCCACCCGGGGATCACGGTGCTGCAGACCCAGTTCAACGACGACGATGCCAACAAGGCCGCCTCGCAGTTGCAGTCGGTTTACGCCCGCAACCCGGACCTGGCCGGCGTGTTCGGCGCGAACCTGTTCTCGGCCATCGGCGCCGGCAACGGCGTGCAGCAGGCCGGCCAGCAAGGCAAGGTCAAGGTCGTGGCCTTCGATGCGCCGGCCACGGTCGTGGGCAACATCAAGTCCGGCCTGATCACCGCCGCCATCGCCCAACATCCGGCTGAGATCGGCTATTACGGCGTGGTGTCGGCCTACGCGCACCTGACCGGCCATTCGATTCCGACCACCATCGGGACCGGCTTCACCGTCATGGATCAATCAAACATCGACGATCCCGACGTTGCGAAGTTCATCTACAAGGATTGATTCCACTTCCCCGCGCCGTGTCGCCACTGGGACGGCACGCCGCCTGACTCCCGCCGATGGAGAAGCGCATGGCCGGTCTCACAGCCCCCCAGGTCCTGCGTACCCGAGCATCTGGACGCAGCCCCTCGCGGCTCCTTCTCCTGGCGGCCCAGATGCGGGCCTGGCTGTTCCTCGTCCTCCTGCTCGTCCTGTTCGAGGCGTGGGCGCAGGCGAGCTACGGCGCAAGCTTCGTGTTGTCGAGCTACAATGCCCAGTCGATTGCCGTCTTCGCGGTCGCGCCGCTGCTGCTGGCGCTGGGCGAGACCTTCGTGATCATCGCAGGCGGGATCGACCTGTCGGTCGGCTTCATCATGGGCCTGTCAGCCGTGATCGCGGCGCGCGGAGCCAACATCGCAGGCGGCCTCATGCCCGCCTTCCCGGCCATGACGGTCGGCGTCGCGGCGGGGCTGTTGGTGTCGCTGATCCCAGGCGCCGTCAACGGTTGGCTGATCTCCAAGCTCAAGGTCCCGCCGTTCATCGGCACGCTCGGCATGTTCGGCGTGGCGCGGGGCGCCGCCTTCCTGCTGGCCGCCGGCACCACCGTGCCGGTCGCCAACGGCTACTTCGCCGCCTTGGGCAACGGCCGCGTCCTGGGCTTTCCCATCGTGGTCGTCATCACGGTCCTGTTCCTGCTGCTGATGAGCTACGTGCTCCGCCAGACTCGTTTCGGCCAGCACACCTACGCGGTGGGGGCGAGCGAGCAGGCGGCGCTTCGGGCCGGCATCAACGTCGGACGCCATACCCGCAAGCTCTATCTGCTGTCGGCCTTCTGCGCCGGGCTTGGGGGCGTGCTCTACACTGCCCGCTTCACGGCCGGCGCCGCCCAGGCCGGCGAGCCGCTGCTGCTCGACTCGATCGCCGCCGTGGTGATCGGCGGGGCCAGCCTGTTCGGCGGCTCAGGGACCATCCTCGGCACGGTCGCCGGCTCGCTGGTCATCGCGGTGATCCAGTACGGGCTTGTGTTCATCGACGTCGAACCCTTCTGGCAGTTCGTGGCGGTCGGCGTCGTGATCATCATCTCGGTGCTGGTCGATCAAACCCAGCGCAAGCTTGGGGGAGACCGGTGATGGATGCCCTTCCAGCCCAGACGCCCCAACCCATCCTCGACATCCGCAACGTTTACAAGCGGTTCGGCGGCGTCGAGGCCCTCAAGGGCGTGTCGCTCGCGCTCTACCCCGGCGAAGTGGTGGCGCTGGCCGGCGACAACGGCGCGGGCAAATCGACCCTCACCAAGATGATATCGGGCGTTTACCCGGCGGATGACGGCGAGATCCTGCTCGACGGCGGGCGGGTCCGCTTCTCAACCCCCGAAGCCGCCCGCGAAGCTGGCATCGAGACGATCTACCAGGACTTGGCACTCGCCGACAATTTGTCGATCGGCGCCAACATCTTCCTGGGCCGCGAGCCGATGCGGCGCGCCTTCGGGATCCTGCCGATGCTGGACCGCGCCAAGATGGCGGCAGCCGCTAAGGACACCATGGCCCGGCTCGACTTCCATGTGGACCGTCTCGATGCGCCGGTCGGCCGCTTCTCCGGTGGTCAGCGGCAGGCCGTGGCCATCGGCCGGGCAATCTATTGGAATGCCCGCGTGATCCTGATGGACGAGCCGACAGCCGCCCTCGGCGTGCCGGAGCAGCGTAAGGTGCTCTCCCTCATCCAAGGCCTCAAGGCGCAAGGCCGCGGCGTGATCTTCATCAGCCACAACCTGCAGGACATCTTCGCCGTCGCGGACCGGGTCGTGGTCCTCCGGCGTGGAAGCCTCGCGGGCGAGCGCCCCATCAATCAGACGACGCACGACGAGGTTGTCAAGCTCATGATCGGCGGCTGACCCGCCGACTCGCAAAACGAAGACCGACAGGAGAACAAGGATGTGGGGTTTGGACGGGCGCACCGTGCTGGTGACGGGCGCGAGCGGCGGCATCGGCGGCGCCGTGGTCCGCCAGCTCCTGGAAGCCGGTGCGTCCGTGATCGCAAGCGGACGCTCCACCGCAGCGCTGGACGCGCTCGCCGCCCAGACTGGATGCGGGACCCTCCCGTTCGACCTGGCGTCGGAGGACAGCATCCGCGGTGCGCTGCTCGGTCTCGAGCTTTGGGGCGTCGTCAATTGCGGCGGCTTCGGCGGCGAGATTGCGACGCCGATGGACACGGACATCGCCGTGTTCGACAGGGTCATCAGCATCAACGCCCGCGGGGCCTTGCTCGTCACCAAGTATGCGTCGCAATCGATGATCCGGCTGGGCAAGGGCGGGTCGATCGTCAACGTATCCAGCCAAGCCTCGCTGGTGGCGTTGTCCGGCCACATCTCGTACGGAGCCTCGAAAGCCGCCCTCGACAACATCACGCGCGTTTCCGCGCTGGAACTCGGCAAGCACGGCATCCGGGTCAACAGCGTGAACCCGACCGTCGTGATGACCGAGATGTCGGCCTCCTACTGGGGACGGCCCGACATCGGCGAAGCCTTCCTGAAACAGATGCCGTTGCATCGTTGGGCGACCGAGGACGAGATCGCCGCTCCCATCGTGTTTCTGCTCGGCGACGGCGCCGCGATGATTTCCGGCGTGTGCCTCCCGATCGACGGCGGGTTCACCTGCTGCTGAGCTGGGCCCTATACACGGCGGCCATGTTCGCAGAGCTGTTCAACGCCGTGAAACAGCGAGCATTCTGAGCAGCTTCTTGATGCCTGCAAGACGGGCACGACGGCGGTCCTGGCTAAGCGTGCCGGTCTGGTTCGCCTTGAGGATGTTGAAGGCGAAGCTGCGCAGGCGGCCGTGTTGCATGGATCGGTGCGACGCACGCAGGAATCCCGGCCCTGCTTGCGTTCAGGCGACGCGGACAGAGTTCGGACGTCCAAGACCCAGCATGCGGTTCAAGGCATGGACGGCGACGTTCACCTCGGTTGCCCGACGCTTATCCGTGCGTGAGCGCAGCCCGTCGCCGATCACCTGCTTGAACCTGCCGATGGCCGCCTCGGCGCGAGCGCGGATGGTGTATCCGGACGCTTTCTGCCAGGCCGCTCGGCCGTGCTTGACGATGTCCGGCGAACCTCTCGGTTCGACGAACTGAAGGTGGCGGTCCCGCTGCGTGGGCGCGGTCTCGGCCGTCTCGCTCGGCACGGCCGTGGACCGCGGCGGCACGATGATCGCCACTTCGGGATGACGTTTGGCGACCGCGGCGGACACGCTGTCCTGGTCGTAGGCGCCACCGGCGGTGAACGACGCCACGGATGTGGCCGCTTGGTCGAGCAAGGGGCCGACCTGGGAGGCATCGTCGACCTCCTTCGTGGTCAGCACAGCTGCGACGGTCTGCCCGGTGCCGGCATCCAGGCCGACATGGAATGTCCTCCAAGACTGCCGCGTTGCCGTGCCGTGCTTCTCGATCAGCCACTTGCCCGCACCGCACAGCTTCAGGCCGGTGCTGTCCACCAGCAGGTGCAGGGGCTCGCCGTCACGGCGCGCTTGTGGGCACGGCACGGGGTCTGGGGAGCAACGGAACATAAAACCTATGTAAGGGCGGGCACTTGACCTTGTGGGAGCGTGTGTCGCGGAACTTAGGATTTCTGCGTCAGTCCGGGGGTGGACCAGAGATCAGGTGCTTACATGCTGCAAAACTTCCATGCGAAATAGGGCAATTATGCGACAAGTTTCGCACGGCCGCCGAGGGGCGGGCATGAAACTCGGCTACGCCCGTGTCTCGACCGAGGACCAGCGCTTGGATCTGCAGCGCGCGCGGCAAGCTGTTCGAGGAGAAGGTCTCCGGCGCTGCTCGCGGACGGCCTGCGCTGGAGCGGCTGCTTCAGGAGCTACGCGACGATGACATCCTGGTCGTCACACGCCTTGATCGCCTGGCACGCTCGACAGCGGAGCTGCTGCGCATTGCCGAGGTCATCGCTGAGAAGGCCGGATTACAGTCGCTTGAAGAACCCTGGGCGGACACGACCACATCTGCCGGGCGCATGGTGCTGACAATGTTCGCGGGTGTTGCTGAGTTCGAGCGTGCCCTCATCCGACATCGAACCGACGAGGGCCGCCAGGCCGTCAAGCGCCGCGGCGTCTCGTTCGGCCGACCGCAAAAGCTTCGTCCGGATCAGAAAACCCTCGCCCTCGCGCTGGTCGAGGAAGGCAGGTCCATCAGCGAAGTCGCGAGAACCTTCAACGTCCACCCAGCAACCATCCATCGCTGCCTCAACACGGCCAAAGCCGCCAATCCGGCCTTGTGACAGTACACCGTCCCGCCTAGACGCACGGGCCCATCCCGCCGCCGCAAGCGCATCGAGCTGAAGAAGGTCCTGGTCCAGCGTGCTGATACCGGCAGCCCTTCGGGCTGACCGGTATGCGCGCGGGGTTGATGAGTCGCCGAAACGCAAGCGTTTGCGGCTGAGGCCACGCGCCAAAAACGACTCTGATACCGGTCGCCCGACAGGGCGGCTGGTATGACCCGCGCATAGCCAACGTTCGCCAAGGTGATTTTGTCCGTTTTCCCGTCCGGCAATCATCGTGTCCGCTTTCCCGTGCGGATGCCAGGGTTGGCGGACACATCCGGGGTGGCCGGTCACGGTTCGGACACTGGTGGCGAATTCGGGAGCTTGACGGGTCTGGCGGCGTTGGGCGGTTTTTATCCCAGAGAACGCCCATGTCGCTTCGCCCGCAGCAGCCGAGTGCTGTGCGAGTTCCGCGATAGGCTGCTGAGCAACGCGGCCGTGGACCGGCTGCTGGCGCGGGTGCTGGACGCGGCGCGCGAGGACGGGCTGCTCAAGGCGCGTGGGCGGAGCCGCACCGACGGCACGCACGTGCTTGCCGCCACCCGCGCCCTGAACCGCCTGGAACTCCTGGCCGAAACGCTGCATGCGGCGCTGAACGACACCGCTGTCGTCGCGCCGGACTGGCTGCGCGCGTTTGCGCCGCCCGAGTGGCACGAGCGCTACGACCGGCGGATCGAGGACGTGCGGCTGCCCAAGGCCGGCCCCAAGCGCGACGCCTTTGTCGGCCAGGTCGGCGCGGACGCGCCCCAAGCCGCCGCGGCGCTGCCTGTGGTCGAGACGCTGCGCCGCGTCTGGGCGCGGCACTTCGAGCCGCCCAAGGACGGGCAGGACGGCGGCGCCCGGCGGCGGCCGGTGCAGGGCCGCGGTCCCGGGGACCGGCTGGAGTCGCCCTACGACACCGAGGCCCGGTTCCGCACCAAGGCCAACACGACCTGGACCGGCACCATGGTCCACTTCACCGAAACCTGCGACGCAGGGGCGCCGCGCTTGGTGGTCCATGCCGATGCCATCGCGAAGCGATCCCCCGGAGGGAGCACCCGCGAAGCGGGTGCAAGGCCGGCCAATGTCCATGATGCGCTTCGCACGGCGCCGGTCCATGCGGCCCTGGCCGCCAAAGGCCTGGCGCCGTCCGAGCACCTGATGGCCTCGGCCTGTGTCAGCGCGGACCACCTCATCACAGCCCAGACCCAGCACGGCATCGCCCTGGTCGGCCCTGGCCGGCCGAACCTGAGCTGGCAGAGTCACACCGAAGGGGCGTTCACCGCGGCCGACTTTGCCGTGGATTGGGACCGGCAGAAGGCGCGCTGCCCAGAAGGCAAGGACAGCGCCGGCTGGTACCCGGCTGGTACAAGGACGTGAAGCGACCGGGCCAGCGCGCCCGGATCCGCGCCCAGTTCAGGGCTGCCGACTGCCGGGGCTGCGCGTCCCGCAGCCGCTGCACGCGGACCCAAACGCCCAACCAAGGCCGGGTGCTCGCGATCCTGCCCCGCGATGAGCACGACGCCCTTGCCGCCGCCCGGACGCGGGGACGCACGGCAAAGGGCCGGCGCCTCTACGCGCAGCGCCAAGGGATCGAAAGCACGATGTCGCAAGCGGTGCGGGCCTTCGGCTTGCGCCAGACGCGCTACCGCGGCCTGGCCAAGACGGGCCTGCAACACGCGGCAACCGCCGCGGCCATCAACCTTGACCGCGTCGCGGCCTGGTCCGGAGGACGGCCCATCGCACCCACCCGCACATCGCGCTTTGCCGCCCTCGCCGCATAACAGACGAATTCGCCACCAGTGTCGGTTCGTTTGACGGACAGCCATCCCCACATCGGTTTTCCGTTCGCTCACTCTCCAGCCTCCAGAACTTGCGGTTCGTGCTGGTGATGGCGGCTGGGTCCGTGGTCGGCAGCTTCGTCGGCGGCAGACTGCTGAGGATCGTGCCGACGCCCGTGCTGCGGCCGCTGCTGGCCGCCATCCTGGTGGTTTCAGCGGTGAAGGTCTGGCGGCACTAGGTCCTGTGGACTGTTGGGCTTTCCGGCTTGTTTAAAGCGTGGTTCAACGCGGTGTTTGCGGAGGTGGCGTTGGGTATCATGGATTGACTAGCATTACAGTTGCGTAGTTTGTTTCACATGCGAGCGTTGAGCAGCGGCTTGGTGCGCT
>CAXTUQ010000287.1:0-7616 GCA_964247405.1 uncultured Acetobacteraceae bacterium | reverse complement strand
AGTGGTTGTTGCGGCTTTCGCCGCGTTCCTCGATGATGTTGAGGTAGAGCGTCGCTGGTTCCAGGCAGGCGCCCGTGGCGTGCTGGCCGACCATGCTGCGGCTGATCTGCTCCCACGGCGTCTTGTTCTCGAGCGGAGGCCGGGTCCATTGGCCGCGCCGCGCGTCCAGCTCGCCGTCCGGCAGCAGCACGTCCACCTTGCGGCTGTTCAGGTCGATGCGGACGCGGTCCCCGGTGCGCAGCAAAGCGAGGCCGCCGCCCACCACGGCCTCCGGCGACACGTTGAGGATGGAAGGGCTGCCGGAGGTGCCGGACTGCCGCCCGTCGCCCATGGTCGGCAGGGTGTGCACGCCGGCCTTGAGCAGCGCTGCCGGCGGCTGCATGTTCACCACCTCCGCGCCGCCGGGGTAGCCGACCGGGCCGCAGTTGCGGATCACCAGGATGGAGTGCTCGTCCACGCCCAGGTCCGGGTCCTCAATCCGCGCGTGGTAGTCCTCCGGCCCTTCGAACACGACGGCGCGGCCCTCGAACGCGTTGGGCTGGTCCGGGTCGGACAGGAAGCGGCTGCGGAACTCGGGGTCGATCACGCTGAGCTTCATCACCGCCGCGTCGAACAGGTTGCCCGACAGCACGGCGAACCCGGCGCTTTCCTTCAGCGGGTTGCCGTAGGGGCGGATCACCTCGTGGTCCACCGCCGGGCGCTTTGCCCCATCCTTGCCGCCAAGGTTCTCGCCCAGCGTCTTGCCGGTGCAGGTCATCACGTCCGGGTGCAGCCGGCCGGCGTCCAGCAGCTCGCGCAGCACCGCCGGCACGCCGCCGGCGCGGAAGAAGCCCTCGCCCAGCACCCGCCCGGCCGGCTGCACGTCGGCCAGCAGCGGGATGCCCTCGCCGAAGCGCTGCCAGTCGTCCAGCGTGTGCTCGACGCCCATGTGCCGCGCAATGGCGATCATGGAGATCGGGCAGTTGCTGCTGGCGCCCAGCGCAGCGGCCGCCACCACGGCGTTCTCGAACGCCCGCTTGGTCATGATGTCGGACGGCCGCAGGTTCTCCTGCACCATGCCGACGATGCGGTGCCCGGTGTGGTAGGCCATCCAGCCGCGCTCCTTGTGCGGCGCGGGGATGGCGGCGCAGCCGGGCAGGGACATGCCGAGCGCCTCCGCCAGGCTGTTCATCGACAGCGCGGTGCCCATGGTGTTGCAGTGCCCGACGGAGCCTGCGGACGCCGCCACCATGTCGATGAACTCCGCGTAGCCGATCAGCCCCTCGGCCAAAAGCTTGCGCGCTTCCCACACAACCGTGCCGCTTCCCGCGAGCCGTCCGTTGTACCAGCCGTCCAGCATCGGCCCGCCCGACAGCACGATGGCCGGGATGTTCACCGTGGCCGCCCCCATCAGGCAGGCCGGCACCGTTTTGTCGCACCCGGTGGTCAGCACCACCCCGTCGATCGGGTAGCCGTGCAGCACCTCCACCAGGCTGAGATAGGCCAGGTTGCGGTCCAGCGCCGCGGTGGGCCGCTTGCCGGTTTCCTGGATCGGGTGGATCGGGAACTCCAGCGGCACCCCGCCCGCGTCGCGGATGCCGTCGCGCACCCGGCCCGCGAGATCGACCAAGTGCCGGTTGCAGGGCGACAGGTCCGACCCGGTCTGCGCAATGCCGATGATCGGCCGCCCCGACTGCAGCTCGCCCCGCGTCAGGCCGAAGTTCAGGTAGCGCTCCAGATAAAGCGCCGTCATGCCGGGGTCGCTCGGCTCGTCAAACCAGCGCCGGCTGCGCAGGCGCGGCGCGGGGGAGGGAGTGTCAGGAGGCATGAGGCGTTCCCTCGGGTCTCTTGTTGGCGCCAAACTGCGCAAGTCGTTGAGGGGTGTCAATGTTACCAAGCCCTGGGTAGCATCCCGACTGAGCCGTGGGCGCTGAAGCGGGGCAGGAATGATTCGGGTGCTGGCTGAGTGGGGCATGGCCGGCGTGGAGATCCTGCGGGACAGGGTGGCCGTGCTCGTCATCGTGGACGTGCTATCCTTCTCGACCGCGGTGGATGTAGCGGTTTCGAGAGGTGCAGCGGTTTACCCATTCCCTTCCGGCGGCAAGGCTGCTGCGCAAGCCGCAGCGGATCGCGTCGGCGCGGTGCTGGCCCGGCCGCGACAGGCCTCTGGTGGGCAGTTCAGCCTTTCCCCAGCCAGCCTCTTGACCCTCTCCGCCGGGACCAAGCTGATGCTTCCTTCCCCCAACGGTTCAAGGCTTTCGTTCGCCTGCTGCGACCGGTGGGTCTTGGCGGGTTGCCTGCGCAACGCCGCTGCCGTGGCGCGGACGGCACGGAAGATGGCCAACGGAGGCGCAATCGGCGTGATCCCGGCAGGGGAACGCTGGCCGGATGGGAGCTTGCGTCCGGCAATTGAGGACCTGCTGGGCACCGGCGCCGTGATCCACCATCTGGCGCTGCCCTGTTCGCCGGAAGCGCAGGTCGCGCGGGACGCATTTCGGACGGCTGGGGACAACGTGGCGCACCTGATCCGAGCATCGGTTTCAGGCCGGGAGCTGGTGGACAGCGGCTTTCCCGATGATGTGGGCCTTGCGGTAGAAGGGGAAGTAAGCCCGTGCGCGCCGGTTCTGACCGGAGGCGCTTATCGGGCTGCCTGAGTGCCCTCTCTGATTGGGGTTATGGGTGTCAAGCTGCTTCTCTTGCTTGTTGCTCTTTGCCGGCTGCTCTTCCCGTGGGTCACTCGCTTCTCTTCGCGGTCGGCGCAGGGCCGCCGCATGAGGGGGTCAGGAGGGTGAGGTGTCTCAATCTGTTTCGCGACCTAGGCGCGTCGCCGCGACCCGGTTCCGGACTCTCAACGAGATCGCCCCACCCATCGTCCCCACGGGACCGACGCGGCTCCGCCCTGTTCAGGCGGAAACTGAGACTCCTTTCGTCATGCGGCAACCGATGCCGGCGAGGCGGCCTGCTTGCCCCAGCGGAACTCGCTGCCGCCCTTCCACATGCGGTGCAGGATCACCGCCAGCTTGCGCGCCACCGCGATGCGAGCGCAGGCCATGCCGCGCCGCTTGGCGACCGCCATGCCCCAAGCCCGCAGGGACGACCACCTGCTGCTGCGGATCAGCAGCGAGTGCACCGCCTCATGCAGCGCGGTGCGCGCCAGTTCGTCGCCGCACCGGCTGATGCGGCCTTGCACGTCGGTTTCGCCCGACTGGTAGCGCCGCGGCGTCAATCCAAGGTGGGCGCCGACGTCGCGCGACCGCCGGAACCGGTCCGGCCGGTCCAGGGTGGCGCGGAACGCCGGTGCGGAATGAGCAACAGGGCCGGGAGCGGACCGACCGCTCTGGCGAGTGCCGCCCGGGGCACGGCTTTGGGCATGGCCTCGTTCTTGCTGCGCCTGCGCCAACACCGAACCGAGGCTGCCCGATGATAAACCGCCGCACCCTGCTCGCCACCGGCGCCGCAGCCCTTGCCGCGCCGCACGTGGCCCGGTCGCAGGCCGCCCGGACGCTGCGGTTCATCCCGCAGATCGACGTCCCGCTGCTCGATCCCGTCGTGACCAGCGCCTACATCTCGCGCAACCACGGTTTCGTGGTGTTCGACACGCTGTTCGGACAGGACGGCGCGTTCAAGGCGCAGCCGCAGATGGTGGACGGGTTCACCACCGAGCCTGACGACAAGACTTGGCGGCTCACGCTGCGCGACGGCCTCAAGTTCCACGACGGCACCCCCGTGCTCGCCCGCGACTGCGTCGCCAGCGTCAACCGGTGGGGCAAGCGGGATGCGTTCGGCCAGGCGCTGATGGCGGCTACCGACGAGCTTTCGGCCGCCGACGACAAGACGCTGGTCTTCCGCCTCAAGCGTCCCTTCCCCCTGCTGCCGGACGCGCTGGGCAAGGTCGCCGGCGTCATGTGCGCGATCATGCCGGAGCGGCTGGCCAACACCGACCCCTACCAGCCGATCGCCGAGATGGTCGGCAGCGGCCCGTTCCGCTATGCAGCCGCCGAGCGGGTGCCGGGGGCGCTCAGCGTTTACACGCGGTTCGAGGGCTACGTGCCGCGGCCGGGCGGCACGCCAAGCTGGACCGCCGGGCCGAAGATCGCCTACCTGGACCGCGTCGAGTGGGGCGCCATCCCTGACCCGGCGACCGCCATGGCCGCGTTGCAGCAGGGCCAGGCCGATTGGTGGCAGGAGCCGTCGCTCGACCTGTTTCCGGTCTTGCGGAAGGACGCCAGTCTGACCACCGACACGCTGGACCCGACAGGGCTTCCGGGCATGGTGCGGTTCAACCACCTGCAGCCGCCGTTCGACAACCCGGCGGTCCGGCGTGCGCTGCTGGGCGCGGTGAACCAGGCCGACTTCATGCAGGCCGTGGCGGGGACCGACCATTCGCTGTGGAAGGACGGCGTCGGCTTCTTCGCTGCTGCCTCGCCGCTGGCCAGCAGCGCCGGGGTGCCGGTGCTGACGGGCCAGCGCGACATGGCCCGCGTGAAGGCGGACCTCGCCGCCGCCGGCTACAAGGGCGAGCGCGCGGTGGTGATGGTCGCGACCGACCTGCCGGCTTTGCAGGCGCTGGGCGAGGTGGGCGCCGACATGCTGAAGCAGGCGGGCATCAACGTGGACGTGCAGAGCACGGACTGGGGGTCGGTGATCCAGCGCCGGGCCAGCAAGGCCCCGGTCGACAAGGGCGGGTGGAGCGTGTTCTTCACCAGCTTCTTCGGCATAGACCAGTTCACTCCGGCGACGCATCTCGGCCTGCGCGGCAACGGCGAGGCCGGATGGTTCGGCTGGTGCACCTCTCCCAAGCTCGAGCAGCTGCGGGATGCCTGGTTCCAGGCGCCGGACATGGCGGCGCAGAAGGCGATTGCGGCGCAGATCCAGGAGCAGGCGTTCCAGGACGTGCCCTATTTGCCGACGGGAGAATACTACCAGCCGACCGCCTATCGCAAGACGGTGAGCGGCGTGCTGAAAGGCCTGCCGCTGATGTGGAACGTGAAGAAGGACGCGTGACCACGGCCGGCCCGGCGCCGCCTGAACTCGGCAATGCCCGGCGCAAAGCAGCCGTCGAGGGCGCGAACGCCGATGTCCGGCTTCCCCCAATCCCGGTCAACAAGGCCATCAGGTGACTTGTCCGCTTTCGTGCAGCCAGCTTGGACATCTGACAGGCCGAAATGGGCGCCAAGCGGCCGCAACCGGGCAAGGCCCGGCCTGCTGACGGCCAGAAAGACGGCACGGCTGGCTTCGCGGTCCGATTGCGTCTAGCGCGCCTGGTCCAGCACGATGATCTGGCGCGTCGCGGGCAGGTGGTCGGGATCGATCGTCAATGACGGCCCGTTGCGACGACTGATCATCTGCTCAGGGTGGCGCTGCAGGAAGCGGTCGGCAGGCTCGATCTTGAGCACGCCACGCGGGTGCCAGCAGTGCATGGGAATGACGATGCGGGGAGCGATCGCTGCTATCGCCCGGTCGAGGTCATCGAGGGCGATCGTCGCGTGAGCGCCGGCCAGGGCCAGCAGCACGTCCACCTGTCCGGCCAAGGCCTCCAGGACGGCGGGCGCGACAGCGTTGCCCACGTCGCCCATGTGCAGCACCCGCACGCCCCCCACGGTGAAGAGGTACATCGCATTGGCATCAGGGTCCCGCCCGAAGTCGAAGGTCAGGCTCTCGCTTGTGGGGAAGGCGCGGATCGGCACGCCGCGCATGGTGATCCCGTCCGGCGGAACGTCCAGCAGCGCATTCACCACCGCCGGGTCGCCGCGAACATGGCTCGGGTCGGAGTGGAACCGGTCCGTGGCCGAGCTCATGATGACGAGGTCCGCCGGCTCGTCGATGGGTTCGAAGCCGGACGCCCCGGGCGTGTACGGATCGGTGACGACGCTCACCTCCGGCGTTTCGAGCCGGAAGCTCGCATGTGCGTAGAAAGTCATCCTCATGCCGCCTGGTCCTCCTGCTTCCCGGTCGAGATCGCGACGGTCCTTGTCAGCCGTTCGGATCTGGGTCCCATGCGCCGCCGGTTACAAGGAAAAATTGAGCGCTGCGTGATCCGGCAAGGGGTGCCCGACGCAGAAGGCGCCGGCTGCAGAATTCAATTTGCCCCGCTCAGGACCGGGCCAGGCTACGGCCGCCGCAATTGCCGCTCCACCACGCGGCTGCAGAGTGACAGGACGAAGCAGCAGGCGAAGAAGACGAGGCTGACAAAGGTAAATCCCTCGGCGGCGAGGCCCGGCCAGGCCGGGTCGCGGAGCGCCTGCGACATGGTGCCGAGCAGGTCGAACAGGCCGATGATGCTGACGAGGGTGGTGTCCTTGAACAGGTCGATGGCCGTGTTCACCAGGCCCGGGATCGACTGCCGCAGCGCCTGCGGCAGCGTCACCAGCCACGTCACCTGCAAGGGGCGCAACCCGAGGCAATAGCCGGCCTCGTCCTGGCCGCCGGCGACGCCCTGCAGGCCGCCGCGCACCACCTCGGCCATGTAGGCGCCGTAGAACAGCGACAACGCCACGACCGCCCGCAGCAGCCGCCCGGCGCTGACGCCATTGGGCAGGAACAGGGGCACCATGACGGCCGAGACGAACAGCACGCCGAGGAGCGGCAGCCCGCGCCAGGTCTCGATGAACACCGCCGACGCGGACCGCACCACCGGCAGCCGCGACTGCCGCCCGAGCGCCAGCACCACCCCGAGCGGCAACGCGGCGGCGGTCACCAGGACGGCGATGACCACGTTCAGCATCAGCCCGCCCCAGGCATCAAGGTCAACCGCCGGCAGCCCTGGCACGCCGCCCACCAACAGCAGCCCGGCCAGCGCCGGAAGCAGCGGCAGGGCGGCCAGGAACCGCCCGCGATGCCGCCCCTGCCGCAGCACCGGGACCGCGAACGCCACCAGCAAGGCGCCGGCCAGGGTCACCCGCCACCGCTCCGCCTCGGGGTAATGGCCATAAACCAGCAGCGGCAGGCGCAGGCGCACGAAGGTCCAGCATGCGCCCCCGGCGGTGCAGCCCGCGTGGTCGATGCTGCCCCAATGCGCCGCGAGCACGGACCACCTCAGCAGCGGCCGGGCCAAGGCGACGAGGGCCGCCACCGACAGGACCGTGAGCGCCGTGTTCGTCACCGAGCTGAACAGGTTGCGCCGCAGCCAGCCCCTGGCCACGGCCCGGCGCTCGGGGCCAGTCATCCGGGGCCGGTCATCGCGTCATCGGCGCCACGCGCCGGTTGTACCAATTCATCAGGGCGGCGACGGCGAGGCTGATGGACAGGAAGATCGCCGCGAGCACGGCCATCGTTTCGATCTCGCGCCCCGACTGGTTCAGCACCGTGCCGCCGAAGATCTGGAACAGCTCCGGGTAGGCGATGGCGGCGCCGAGCGAGCTGCTTTTCACCAGGTTCAGGTACTGGCTGGTGAGCGGCGGCACCATCATCCGCACCGCCTGCGGCAGCACCACCGAGGCCAGCACCCGCGCGGGGCGCAGGCCGAGCGCGCGTGCGGCCTCGGCCTGCCCGGCCGGCACGGCTTGGATCGCGCCGCGGACGATCTCGGCGATGAAGGCGGCCGAGTAGATCGACAGGCCCAGCCAGAGCGCCACCAGCTCGGGCGGCACGACGGCGCCGCCGCGGACGTTGAAGCCGCCGGCCACCGGCCAGTCGAT